>SCQA01000098.1 GCA_004298725.1 bacterium | reverse complement strand
CCGACGTATCGCATATAAAACGCTGTTTCATGGTCTCACCGCCTCGCCCGTCTTATGAAAACGCCGCAGTCTTTGCCAAGCGGCTTTTAAGTAATTCTTCAAGCACGTCAGCCTCGCTCTCCGTAAGCCCCAAAAACACCCTGCGAACCTTTGACGAGCCTGCCCCTGACACGTTATGAAAATTCGCCTTTTCAGCTTCTTTGCCGTTTTCAAAGCTTATGGCGACTTCACCGCCCGCCGCATTTACGATTGCCTTCATGCTTGCAAGCATATTTCCTTCAAAATTCAAATCAACCGGTGCCGACGCTTTGCCGCGTTTAACCCGCGCTTTTTTCCAGCCCGCTGAATACGGCTGGAACGGCCTGCCCTCAACGTCAATGCCCTTGGCCATGCGCTCTCGAAGCATCTTTACGGCAACCTCGCCAAGCTCGCTAAGAAGTTCAGGCGTAACTACGCCTTCAAGCGCGTTGTTTTTTCGCCTCCAATTGCCCGTAACCTCCGCCGTAAAACTCATGCGCGTTCCTTTATATTATCCGCTGTCAAAGCCGCTTTCTTAACTTTTTCTTCCATACACCGGACTTCTTTTCCATCGGGAAGCCTGCCGTTTGTCTTCTCAAAATGCCTGTACATTCTTTCCGTAACTTTTTCAACTGCCTTTCTTTTTTCCACGTCCGGCCCTCCCTCTGCTTTTGAAGGTTTAAAAATCCGCCAAACGGCCTTTAACTCCGCCACCGCATTCAAACGGCAAAAACCCCCTGTCTAAATACTGTTGTATTTGAACCTCACCGCGCGCTGAAATGGTAATTGGCGTTCCGTCCGGCATATGCGTGCCGCTGTAAAACCACTTCTGTTCCGTTTGCGTTTCTTTCACCGGAGACAATAACCGTTTAATGCCTATGGCGCCGTACCTGCTTCCGGCAAGCGGCTTAAAACCCTTATTGACCATTGCCCTTAAAACATCCGACATACGCCGCCTCCTTTTCTAAAACCATGCGCAAATCACCAACCCGCGCAGGCCGTCAACCGCCCCCTCCTCCCGAACGGGAGGAGGGAAGACGATTGGGCTGAAGGCCTTACTCGTGCTTGGTTATGATTTTCACTCCGCCGTTTGCGGCCGGATTTACGCAACCCTGCCCATAGATGGCCGTAACGATAATTTCCGTGGCCCTTAGCGAAGCATCCCTTTGAAACTCGGTCTTCGCGCCCACCTTCAGCACATACGCGAGGCCCGACTGGTTGCCAAGCGGCATCATCACGCCCTGCCTGTCAACATTCAAATTGACGGACGCGCAGTTGGTTGACTGGACTATGTCTATTCCGTAAAGCGCGCCGAGAGCGCCTATGTTGTCAGCCGGGGCCACCGGTCCGCCCCAGACCGTTCCGCCTGACCCTGCAATGGCTTTACGGAGGTTACTGACCTGATACGGATGGAGCACCGCCACGAACGGCCCTTTGGCGTTGCCGGCCTCAAGCTGATATATGGCCGACAGAAAATCAGCTTCGGTTAAAAGAGCGCCGCTTGTACCCACGGAACTTGTGAAATCTGATACTGCGGCGAGTATGTCGAAGTCTATTTTATTGGCCAGCGCCTTGCCAAGCTCACCTGCAAAAGGCTCCAACCCGCCAAGGCCAGCCCCGTTAAGAAGCATGTCCGTAACTGTTATCATAATGCCGGCCTCATCCGCGTTGACTAACGCGGACGTTGTATTTACCGCCGTGTTCGTAAGGTCAAGCGCCTCTGTCAAGTCAGACGCGGCAAGGAGCGGCCACTTTGGAAACTCAACGGACAACGTGCCGTCTCCGCTTATGTCGGCCACCCTTACAAGCGGCGGCATGACGGCCCCGGCGTAAGCGGCATCTATTACAAGTCTTGAAACTATTTCAGCGGCTACAAGCTCGCCTGAGCTTGCGCTTGCCGTGGTTACTTCATTAAACATAAAACCTCCTTTGTTTCATCTATTCAACTAATGTTTGCTCGCCGCTTTTGAGAGCTTCACCGCAGACTTTAATATCGGCGGCGTAATGTTTTTATCTCTTTACAGCCTGCGCCTTTCTTCTGCGCGCCTCAATGAACGGGTTTTTCACGTCGCGGAATTTATATGTCTGCCCGGCTGAACCCTGAACCGTTATGCCTCCGGCAAGAAGCCTGTCGAGGTCGTCCCTCGGCACTGTGCGCCAAAAAGACGGGTCGGATGTGTTCTGTGACGGCCTGTAACCGGCCTCATGCCTCGCGCCGAAAGACCCGGCTCCGGTTGAGCCCGAACCCCTCAAAAAATGCGGCCTTTCGCTAAGCCAGCCCGCGATAAACTCCTCAATGCCGATCGGATGCCCTCCAGCGCTGATACGCGCGGCGCCTGAATCGTTTACAACCGTTACCGCGCCGTCATCGCCAAGCCTTACATTTGAGCCTATGAGCTTTGCGACGTCGTCGGCATTGACCACGTTAAAACGCGATATCGCCTTATAGACCTCCGCGCTCTTTTTGTCTTCACGCAGGCTTACAACCTCGGACTTAAGGCGCTCGACTTCATCGGACGAAGGTTTTTTTTGCGCCTTGGCAAAAGCCTTTCTGTAAGCTTCGTCTATCAACTCCTGCACCCTTGCCTGCTGTTCGGGAAGAAAAGCGACCTTGCCGGCTTCGGCTCCGGCATTTTTATTTCCTTCGTTCGTTACCGCCGTTTTAAGTTCGTCAACCGTATGCATAAGCCTCCTTGAAAACTTTAATTCCCCTGTTTTAACCGCTTAAGCCTTGCCGTAAGGGTTATCGGCACGGCCTTGTCCGTCTGCGAAGGAGCGGCGTTAGTCAAAAGAGTCAGCAAACAACGCTTAAATCTATTTCGCTGTTTATCGTTGTTCTTACTGACTCGTCGAGCTTCGGAAGCGCCGCGGCGGCTATCTTCTTTTGAAGCTCTCTTTTGAACGTCGCCGAATCCACCCGCGCGGACTGCGTCTTTATGGCGTTGTCAATGTCTCTGTCAATATCCCGCGCCGAGAAGTCGTCCGGGTAATCAACGACTCCGTCAAAAAATTTTCCCTGCCACTTGGCCCACAACTCCAGCACCTTGTTTTGTGCAAGCTCCAGATTATCGGCTTTTTCGCTGAGAGCGGCGTATAACTGCTGATACTCAAGCTCAAGCGCGACGCCTGATTTAACCGCGCCGTAATCCTCGGTTGCCTTTACGCCGCCCATCTTCGCTATGCGGTGTATCTCGGCGATATCCTGCTTTACCCATTCGCGTATTTCGGTAAGCGACGAATGGGGCGCTTCTAACCAGTACGGACGGGCGTTGGGTTCGGCAGGGTCGAACTGCAGGATGTTCCTTGGCCCAAGCGCTTTTTTATCGCCCCCGCCCTTTTCATATGGCACCGCAAGCATGGGGAAGGCCGTGTTTTCGATAATCTCCTTGGCATCCGAACAGAGGTAATATATATTCTTGTTTATGTCGGCTATGTCCTGAAGGTCTGACACGCCAAGCATCTGAGCGCCTGATTTTCTGTTATACAGATTCACAAGCGGCACTTCGCCGAGGCCGTGTTCGCCCATGGCAATTAAAACCGTCGAGCCGTCTTCTTCAACCTCCCAAAGCTCCCAGCGGTCTTTTGTCCATATGCGGTACTCGTCTTCGCCCTCTTTTATTTTAACCATGCTGAGCATGGGCTTACCGGACGCGAGCCTTTCATAAGACCAATCAACAAGGTTTTCAGGCGTTACAAGCGTTACATACGGCCTTATGCCGTCTTGCATTGCCCCGGCAAGAGTAAGGGCCGGCACGCCGGGCTTATCAACGAGTATGGAAACCCTGCCATAGACGCCCGCAAGCCTCTCGGCGTCGCGCATGAAGTGCTTAAGCG
This sequence comes from bacterium, assembly GCA_004298725.1. Classification (GTDB taxonomy): domain Bacteria; phylum Desulfobacterota; class GWC2-55-46; order GWC2-55-46; family GWC2-55-46; genus SCQA01. Next base: position 5,771 of record SCQA01000098.1, on the reverse strand, counting down.
ACGCGCCGTCGAGATCGGCGTCATTTAGAAATGCCTCGAAGAGCAAGTCGCCGGTAAGAGAGCCGAAATCGGCGCGCGCCTCCCGCCTGAAAAGATGCGACACGAATATGTCGACTATCGGGCCGCAATAGTTGTAGTAGTACGCCGTTTCCTTTCTTCTTTTATAATTGGCCGCGCTTTCAAACGGGTGCTGAAGCAGGTAGTCGCCGTCCCTGTAAACTTTTCCTCCGAGATACGACCGCATATAAAAACGCCACTGGCCTACCCATGCGTCGTAATCAGGATGCCTCTTTTCAAGCTCTTCTTTTGTCACGGTTTACCTCGCCTTTTTTATTCGCCGGCCTTCATGGCCGCGCTACTTGCCTACTTATAGAACCTCTTGTCAGGGTTCGGCCCGCCAAACGTCAGGCCGAACTCGGTATTTATGAAATACCCTATGGCGTCTGACGCGTGGGTTCTGTCGCGTTGCGACTTGTCAATATCAACGTTATTTGACGCCCATTCAACGGTTTCAAAATCCTTCCTGAGAAAAACGCACCTTGGATGATGAAAAAGCCGCACCTCACCCTTTGAACTTAAAAGCATGCTGTTTACGGCGTTTACCCTGTCTTTTACCGCCGGGTTCGACCGCTTAACGCGCTGTTCAATAAAACCCATGCCCGACAAAATGGCGTAGTCGCTCTTTCCGGCGGTTGAGCGCGCAGAGCCGGCACTATCGCCGTAAACGATAAAGCCCGCTTTATGAAAACCGTAGCGCCTTAACACCTCACGGCCCATGTCCATGGTGTTAGTATTTCTAAGAACAACTTCGTCAAAAACCCTGACTGAATTAAAGTCCGTCTGCAAAAGCACCCACACGCACGGATCAACGTTAAAATCGCAGGCCATGATAATTGGCAGTTCAGGCTTAACGGCTATTGAGGCGTCCTGATTCTTTACGGCGTCGTAGGCGTAATAGACGCGGCCTGACGCGCCCTCGAAACTTGCTTCGTACTCCTGCCGGAACGTCTTCGGATCAAGAAGCCGTTTTGCCGCCTCTACCTCGTCAGGCGGAAGTATGTCCGCCGACGGCCACGTATAAAACCCCCAGTCGTTGTCAACCCCGCTTCTTGCGTAATCGGCAAGGTCTTTATAATGGTTAAACCCCTCCGGCACCCCTATAAACCAGCACCAGCCAAGCCTGTCCGAGAGAGCAGGCCTTATATTTTCCGTCCACGCTCCGGGTTTCATGTCGGCGTATTCATCAAGCACGCCGCCGTCCCACGGCGTACCCTCGATGCGCTGAGGCTTGTCAAGGCCCACTACCCACAGCTCGCTGGCGAAACGCGTGGTTATACAAAGGTCGGACTCATACACGCGGCGTATCCATTTGCGGGGCACAAGCGTTTTTAAATCGTTCCAGAATATCCTCTTGGCTTGCTCCCTCGTCGGCGCGCCCGCAAAGTAGCGCGGGTCGCTCCATGCTTTTTTCATTGACAAGCTTGACACAAGCCTTCTTTTCGCAAGCTCTGTTTTACCGCTTCGTCTGCCCGCGGGCACCACGGCAAAACGTTTATTCTCCGTCCACAACCTCGTCTGGCGGGAGTGAGGCCGTAAGAGATGCCATCTCCCTGATAATAGCCTCCGCGTCGCCAACGGAGTTGTCTCGGCTGTCTTCAAATTTCCATGCCTCCAACTCGCCTTTAATAACGCTTGTTAAGGCCTCGCCGGCCATCTTCGCAAGCTTCAGTTCCTCAAGCCCTAATTTTAAATCGCTCGACTTGAGGCCCCGCACCAATCTCTTCTTTACGCCGCTCCAGAGCCTGCGGTTGGCCTCGGTTATATCTTCCGCGCTTTTTTCCGCGCTTACTAACCGAATGCTTTTGGCAACGCCTTTGCCTGCGCTCTTGGCCGTTGCCTTGCTCCAACCGCCTTTGACTGCGCGGCTTTTCACCGCGCCCTCTTTTACCTCATGTGTTTTAGCAAGCGCTTTAACGCTTAACCCTGTCTCATATTCCTTTTTAATTTTTTTCCAATCAATTGCCAACGCATTCACCTGACTCTACGCGTATTCATTTAAACGGTGCAACGACTAAGAAACCTCTACCCATCACCCTGCCCTCCCCGTCCAGTAAGAAAGGGTAAAGATAGGAAAAAATAATCGAAGCTTCCCTAAATCTTTTCAAGCCCCTCGTGGTCGTTGCATCTTCTAACGTGATAAAGGCTTAAAAAAACACTGCCGCATTCAGCGCACATCTCCGGCTCTCTCAAAAGCACACGTCTTGTTACAGCCCTGCCCGGCCTCCAACTGTTTACGGCGTCTGAGACAGGACGTATCTGATTTTGTTCGCAATTCATGGTAGCCTCCCTTTTGTTTCATAACCTATGGTGTTTTTTTTCTACCCCTAAATTCGCATCTGGTTGTTTTTCAAGAAGAAAACGGCATAAATTATTCTACCCCCCGCGTCTAAAACGATTATTTTAAGCAAAAAAAAGGCCCTGACGCAAAAAGCGTCAGGGCCTTTAATAAGACAGGCTTTATTCAAACTGTGTTATGGAGAGCGTGCGGTTTTTAAAAACTCTATGACGGGTCAGTTGACTCAACCTCCGCAGTGAGCCAATTATGCCCACCAGCAAGCGAAACCGATGCGCCGCTTGTTAGAATATTTTCAACGCCGGCCCGATAACCGTATGTTTTAAATTCGTCAAGAGCGTCGCCCATTGGCCGGTACTGCTTTATGGTTCTGTATTCCATTATGCTTAACCCTGCCCCTCCCTGTGATTTAAAAGCCTCCGGCACCCTTCTTCTTTTTCTATGACCTTGAAGACGCGATCTTTTCCTCAGCCCTGTAGAGTATCTCATACGCCCTCCCGATGGAAATTCTGTGGCTTTTAGCTACGATTTTCATATGCGTATTCCAGTAATGGTACTCGGTGAATACGGCGCGCTCACGCGGGCTAAGACCGGCAAGCGGCCAAAGGATATCTCTTAATTCAACCCCCTCGCCCCTCAGCGCTCCAAAAAATGTTTCAGGGTCAGCCTTGATTATATTAGTCAATTTTACACGCGAATTATGATGATTCTGGTGCAATCTTAACTGAATACTTTGATGCTCCCGACAGACACACAAAAGAAAATAAAACAACCACTTGGCAATTTGCCAAAGTAATTCCTTAAATTTACTTAATTAGGTAATTGGTAACAGAGAAAAGTTTTGTTGAAAGGAACAGGCTGAAATTTGCTTTATTAGCCGCTACAATCAGCCGTATTAGGATTATTTTGGAGATTTTTCACTTAGCACCTCATGGTTGCTTGTCGAATGATGATTTGTGTAATATTTAATGACAATAATTATAACAGATATTACTGTTATTGTCAAGCACATATTTCATAACGCAAGCTACATAGTATAAAGCTATAGCAAGTTGTATGTATGACTTAAATCATTATAACAATGACAAATTTGCGACTATAGCAGACATGTGCATTTACTTTGGAATGACACTCAGACATTGAACCTGAAATGCATTATGTCGCCGTCTTTTACGACATACTCCTTGCCTTCCACGCGCAGTAACCCCTTTTCGCGGCAAGCGGCTTCACTGCCGCAAGCTACAAAATCGTTATATGCTATGACTTCGGCTTTTATAAAACCCTTCTCAAAATCCGTATGAATAACGCCGGCGGCCTGCGGGCCTCTGTCTCCACGATGTATCGTCCAAGCCCTTACCTCTTTTTTACCTACGGTAAAGTACGTTATAAGCCCCAAAACCTTATAAGCCGCTTCGGCAAGCTTATCAAGCCCGGACTCTTTTATTCCAAGCCCTTTCAAAAACTCCGCTCGTTCCTCCTCGGAAAGCTCGGCTATTTCTGACTCTATCTTGCCGCAGACCGGCACAAAGCCGGCGCCCTCGCCTGTTGCGATATCATTGACCAAAGAAGCATAAGCCGACGTTCCGTTAAGGTCGTCCTCTCCTACATTCGCCACATAAATAACAGGCTTGGCCGTAAGCAGGCATAGGTCTTTCACTATGGCACCATATTCGGCATTAAGAACACGCCTTGCCGGAGTGCCTTCCTCAAAAGCCTTCTTTAATAAGATATACACCGGCATGGCTTCAACCGCTGTTTTATCGCCTTGTTTTACAAAACGCTCGGTCTTTTCAATTCTTTTTGTAACGGTCTCAAGGTCGGCAAGTATCAGCTCGGTTTCGATGACTTCGATATCGCTTTTCGGGTCAACTTTGCCGTCAACATGCACAACCAAGTCGTCTTTAAAACACCTGACAACATGGACAATGGTATCTACGTTTCTAATATTCGCAAGGAACTGATTGCCAAGCCCCTCGCCCTTAGATGCGCCTCTGACAATACCTGCTATATCAACGAACTCAACCGCTGTCGGCACCACCCTTTCAGGCTTGGCAAGAGCCTCAAGCCGGTAAAGCCTCTCATCCCTTACAGGCACCATGCCGATATTCGGGTCAATGGTGCAGAACGGGTAGTTTGAAGCCGCCGCACCCGCGGCTGTCATGGCGTTGAATATGGTTGATTTGCCAACGTTAGGAAGGCCTATTATGCCGCAGTTGAAGCCCATTCGATTATCTACTCTCCCTCTTCATTATTTTAGAAAACAAACATTATGAAAAAAAACGGGGCTGGCAACAAACGCCAGCCCCGTAAAGCCGGTGCGGCTATCAAGCGCGGCTATCAGACTAAAAGCGGCGCGATAATCAAGGATACTATGCTCATGAGTTTTATGAGTATGTTCATTGCCGGGCCGGAGGTGTCTTTAAACGGGTCGCCGACGGTATCACCGACTACCGCCGCCTTGTGCGCCGGACTGCCCTTGCCGCCGAAGTTGCCCTGCTCTATGAACTTCTTGGCGTTGTCCCACGCGCCGCCTGCGTTAGCCATGAATATGGCAAGCATTACGCCGGTAACTGTGGCGCCAGCAAGCATGCCGCCAAGCGCGTAAGGCCCGAGGATAAAGCCAACCGCTATAGGCGATAGCACGGCAAGTAAACCCGGGGCTATCATTTCCGTAAGAGCGGCCTTTGTGCATATGTCAACGCACGTGTTAACGTCAGGCTTAACTCCGGCGCGGCCTTCAAGAAGACCGGGGATTTCCCTGAACTGCCGCCTTATTTCATTAACCATTTTAAAAGCGGCCTTTCCAACGCTTGTCATGGTAAGCGCACCGATGAAGAACGGAATTATTCCGCCGATAAGAAGACCTATGACTACGTTAGGGTCCGTAATGATTATATCAAAAGACTTGCCGGTTTTGCTGACTATGACCTGAGCGTAAGCCGTGAAAAGCGCGAGCGCGGTAAGCGCGGCTGAGCTTATGGCAAACCCCTTGCCTATGGCCGCCGTAGTGTTGCCAAGCGCATCAAGGTTGTCTGTAATGGCGCGAACATCTTTACCAAGGCCGCTCATTTCTGATATACCGCCGGCGTTGTCAGCAATAGGGCCGTAAGCGTCAACGCTCATTATCATGCCCGTGGTTGCAAGCATACCGACAGCGGCGATGCCTATGCCGTAAATACCCGCGAAGTAATTAGCGATATATATGGCAATGCAGATGCAGATAACCGGCAGGGCGGTTGACTGAAGTCCTACGGCGAGGCCGCTTATAACGTTAGTTCCTGCGCCCGTCTGGCTTGACTCGGCAATGCGCTGAACAGGCCCGCCGGAGGTAAAGTACTCCGTAATAAGCCCTATGGCCATGCCGCCTATGCACCCGGCGGCGGCGGCCCAGAAGACCGCAAGGTAGCAACCGGAAAGA
>SCQA01000097.1 GCA_004298725.1 bacterium | reverse complement strand
TGAAAAAATCACACCGCAACAACTAAGACAGATACCACCCTTCATGGAGCGTATCGAGCGCGTCAAGCAGTTCAGGACGGCGAGTGGCCGTGCGACTACTGTTGAGTTAGCAAACTATCCGATGCTTTTCGGCGAAAGACGACAACCAAAAGCTCAATATCTTGCAATTCCCAAGGTATCATCGGAAAATCGAATGTATTTGCCGATTACTCTACTTCGACACAATGTTATAGCTAACGGCAGTCTTTTGATAATTCCCGATATTCATTTATTTTCATTTGGTGTGCTTTGCTCACAAATGCACATGGCTTGGATGCGTTCTGTTTGCGGACGGCTGGAAAGCCGATATCAATATTCCGCTGGAATCGTCTACAACAACTTCCCGTGGCCGAGCGAACCAACTGAAAAACAGCACACGACCATAGAAACAGCGGCGCAGGCCGTGCTCGATGCCCGCGCCACGCACCCGGACGCATCGCTTGCCGACCTCTACGACCCTGTCGCCATGCCGCCAAATCTGAGAAAGGCGCATCAGGCGTTAGACAAGGCCGTTGACGTTGCCTACGGCAAAAAGAACTTTACCTCTGACGCCCAGCGCGTGGCGTTCCTCTTTGAGCTGTACCACAAATACACAAGCCTCCTGCCCGCGCCGGAAACCCCGAAAAAACGCAAAAAAAGGGTTTACCGGAAATACTAACCGGCACGAAATAACCGTAAAGCTTGGCTGACGAAAAAGCTAAAGGAGTTTAAGAAAATCTTCGATTGAGAGGCCGGTTGGTTTTAAAATACTGTGCAGTGTGCCTTTTTTTATAACTTTGTGGGTAGGGACAACGGCGCGCGCCCTTGGGTTATCACGGAGCATGATAACGTGGCTTCCTTTTTGCCTATCAATGTAGAAACCGGCGCGTTTGAGGGCCTTGATGCACGCCTCGCCTGAAATCTGCGGAAGCTTGGTCATACAGCAATAGCCTCAATCTCCACGTCAATATCCGGCGGTACAGGCTCGTTGTGTGCACTAAGGCTTTCGAGGTAAAGCTCAATAGCCTCCTTGATGTTAGTAAGTGCATCTGCTCGGGTTTCGCCCTGACTGACGCACCCGGGGAGCGAAGGGCAATAAACCGTGTAGCCGCCCTCCTCGGCAGGTTCAAGAATAACGTGTCTCATGGTCATTTGCATTTACCTCCTTGAACGACTATACCACAGGACTATCACCGCAGTAAAGCCGCTAAAAAGACTCGGTTAGTCAGTGGATAGTGGATAGTGAATAGTGGACAGTGGCAAAGATTACTGCCAACAAATTACCGGTCACTAAACACTACCAGCTTCATGCGGGTTCAATTTCGTAAATTGAACCCATGTGCACGTTAAATAACATGACTCAGGTTAAAAGCCTAACCCTCAACAGGCGTAACGCTTTCTGCGCTAAAAGGGCAATGCCGCGCAATCTCAACTTGTTCTTGTGATTTTGCCGCATTTGTAATATTGTAAGCAAATCTCTTTTAACGATAATATGAAAGACGAGGTGCGGCGCCGTTGCCACAGCATCGGAATCAAAAAAAATTAACAGGCTACCGGCTTAAATTTTGGCAAATTTTTTAAGAACATATAAGGACAAAAATGAAGTTTGAAAGCTTAGGACTTGACGCGAATATTTTAAAAGGAATAGCCGACGCTGGTTTCGAGCATTGCACGCCCATACAGGAACAATCCCTTCCCGAGTGCTTGCTTGGAAAAGACGTTATAGCCCAGTCGCAAACCGGCACCGGCAAGACCGCCGTATTCCTTCTCACCGTTTTCAGCAAGGTGCTCGCCGGAGGGGTGGACGCCTCCGGAAGACCGAAAGCCCTCGTGATGGTGCCTACAAGGGAGCTTGCCACGCAGGTTATTGACGACGCAACGAAGCTTGGCAAGTACATTACTTTCAGGTCGGTCGCCATCTACGGCGGCGTCGAATACAACGGTCAGATAAGCGCCCTTAAAACCGGCGTGGAGCTTATAGTCGCCACTCCGGGGCGCTTGATAGACCTTTACAAATCAAAGACTCTCAGCCTTGACGGCATTGAAATATTAGTAATAGACGAAGCAGACCGCATGTTCGACATGGGTTTCGCGCCGGACATAATGTACATAGCGGACCGCCTGCCGAAAAAGAAACCGAGGCAGACTCTGCTTTTTTCCGCCACCATAGACGATAACGTAAGAAGGCTTGCTTCGCGCTACATGTTGCCTGAACCGGTTATGATAGAAATTGAACCGGAACAGATGACCGTTAACACCGTTGACCAGAAGATTATCTATGTTTCCAACGAAGAAAAACTTTCCATACTTCTTACGCTCCTGAAAAGGCCGGATGTTCAGTGCGGCATAATATTTACAAATATGAAGATTACCGCGGAAAAACTCGGCTGGAAGCTTACAAATAACGGCCTTCCGGTAAAAGTGCTTACCGGCGACATAACTCAAGAGCGCCGCCATAAGATAATCGAAGGCATGAAGTCCGGCAAGGTAAAACTGCTGGTTGCCACGGACGTTGCCGCCCGCGGCTTGCACATAGACGGCGTTACGCACGTTTACAACTACGACCTTCCCGACGACGCGGCAAACTACGTGCACAGAATAGGCAGAACGGCGCGGGCCGGAAAAAGCGGCAAGACTTACAGCCTTGTCTGCGAAGACCACGTGCTTAATCTGCCGGAAATAGAAAAGTATATCGAGCGCAAACTTGAGAGCGAGTGGATAGAAGACGCTGAATTAGTAAAAGACATTGCCCCTGATTACAGAGACAGGCCGAGGCACGCTAAACCGTTCGATAAAACCGGCAAAAAACCTACGGCTCCGCATAAGGGTGGAAAGTTCGACTCAAAAGAAAGAAAAGAACACACTAAGCCGGAAAATAAATCCGGCGCGGTTGTCAGCGAAAAACCGGCCAAACAGCCCTACGAAAAACCAAAACACCCGAAGCCATTTGAAAAACGCCCTGCCCACGCTCACGCGAAAAAAGAGACCTCGCCTGAACATAAATCAGGAAGCCCCAAATGGCACCGCAAACCGATAGAAAAGCATACGGCAAAGCCGGATGAAAAATCCGCATCGGCTCATGTCAAAACAGAAGCAAAGGCTCACCCCCCTGCCCCTGAAAAGCATGAAACATCCCCAAAAAAAATCAAAGACGGAATATTAAAACGCTTTTTCAAATTCTTGAAGAAGTCTAAATAAAGATAACCCTATAAATACAAAAAGGGAGTAGCGGCTTACTCCGCAACCCCCTTATAATTTAAGAGGCAAAAACTAAAAAAACCCAGTCATGCCCGCGAAGTTAGGCGCGTTCTAAAGGCGCTAACAGTCTATCTGACTGTCATATCTGGATCTTGACTTTTAAAAAACAGCCAAGATGCTGGTCAGTCTTGCCTATATGATTTATAAGCCAATCTGTGGCCTTGTCGTTGAGATTTAGAATATGCACCAAATCCACACCATGTTTTGCATCACGATTCATTCTTGCGTTTTCATCCTTGAATTGCTCATGCTGAGTTTTGTGAGCGCCCGCGTCCGGGTAGTTGTGGGCGCTCATCAGCCTCTCTTCTTCACTGAAATGCAGAACCACATACCTATCAAAAAAATCCAATAACGGAACTATTTCCTCGTGCCCCTTATTTTCAGACATTGCTTCATGTAAATTGCTTATCCTGCGGAAAAGCTCCTTATGATGATTGTCCAACACTTCTACACCTGTATTAAAATACTCCATCCAATTAAGAACCATATTAAAACTCCTAAAGTATCACCGTTACATAACAAGCGTTTGTTATATTTTAGGCCAATATGCAACAAATTAAAATAAAAATCATCTATTCAGGCACAAAAAGCAGACGATTGCGCTAAGGACGCGCACCTTATTCCGTCGCGTCTCTCTCCGTTGGTCACGATTTGGTCACGTTACAGAAAAGGGGTTTGAGCAGTATCGCTCAAACCCCTTGATTTTACTGGTGGGCCGCGCTGGGATCGAACCAGCGACCCGCTGATTAAGAGTCAGCTGCTCTACCAACTGAGCTAGCGGCCCGCTTACTAAAAAGTATTAAAGTAAGCACTGAAAACGACGATATATAAAATAAAACACTGAAAAGCCTTGGCGCGCCTGAGAGGATTCGAACCTCCGACCCTCGGCTTCGGAGGCCGATGCTCTATCCACTGAGCTACAGGCGCAAAAAGCTTCAGGCTGAAAGATTTGATCCAACAGGCTCTTCAAAAAGTGCGTCTACGGTAATATTCACTAAGCAGTCACACAAGCTTACACGCTAACAGTATAGCCGATAACGCCCTAAGACTGTTTAAGATATATAAAAAAAAAGTATTTGTCAAGAAAAGATAACATCTATTAACCTCGGCGGCGCGCCAGCGTTTGCCGTCAGGAGGAATCCAAACAGGGATAGCTAACTCCTGACGGCACGGCGAATAACGCTTGTTGCGAACTTCGTAGTGCGTAGCGCGAGGCGGTCGCCTCGCGTGTTATAACCATGCAAGGCAAAACAGCGAGGCGACCGCCTCGCGCTACGTTACACACAAAAACAATGAACCGCTACCCCTTTCCTTATGACACAAAATACTTGACGTTACCTAACAAAATGTCGCGTACGGCTATACGCCAGACATAGAACATAAAAAAGCGGTGCAACCGTTCTGTGCATAAATGGTAGCGTGTTGACTTGGAGCACGGGCGGTACCCACCCTATAGCGCAATTTTCAGGACATCTTAGAGATTCTCTGCTATTATATACACTTAAAAATCAGTTTACCGACATTTGTTAAGACAGGCCGCTTATAGAAGCCGAGAAGAAACATCCTAACGGGACGTTTTGCCTTAAAATGGCTCATCTTCCGCCTTTAAACAGGCGGCGAACCGGCGGAAGTTATCATTAAGTTATTCTACTTGCCTGCCGATATAGAAGAATGTTCAAATACATAAAAAAGAACCTTCATCTTAAAATCCTCTCTCTTGTCATCGGCATTATAACCGTAGGCGTCTTACTTTCCATTTTCATAGAACTTAAAAACCGCGAAACCGAGCTTCTTGAAGAGAAGATACGGGCAAGCAGGTTTCTAGCCCAACCCGTACTTCAAGCTATTTATCAGGACATGCTTGCCGAAAGGGCGGACATGGCGCGCCACCTCGTAAAAGCGCTTACTGATTTGAAGGGCACAGAAATAAAGATTATCAGAAGCAACGGAACAGAAGAAGCGTTCAAAGACTTTAAGACGATTAAAAACGTCAAAAAAACACACGGCGCCGTTCGCAAAGAATGGGCGGACGGCCACCCTGACGAGCCAATAAACGTTGCCATAGGCACAAACACCGCCGAGTTTAAAAAAGCGTTTGAGGGTTTCAGCAAAAACTGGGGCATGGGCTCGGTGTATTACGTTGAAAAAAGCGGCCCGGCCAAGACCGCCGTGCTTACCTACCTGCATCCGATAGAGAAAAAAGCGAAGTGCGCATCATGCCACGCGGAAGAAGGCGCGAGGGGAATACTAATGGTACGAACCCCTCTTACTGAGATGTACTCGGAACTGGCGATAACAAGAAACCAATGGATGCTCTCCGGCGCCATAGCCATTCTTATCGGCTCTGCTTTGCTCTCTCTTCTTATAAGTAGCACGGTAACCGGCCCGATAAAGAAGAACGTCGCCGTGATAAAGAAAATAACCGAAGGCAAGAGAGGCTACCACGCAAGGGTTCAAGTGCGCTCGGAAGATGAAATTGGCTACATGGCTACCGCGTTCAACAATATGCTTGACGCCCTGCAAAAAAGAGACGACGACAACAAACGCCTTTTTGAAATGGTGGCGCGAAGCAAAGAAGAATGGGTGGACACATTCGACGCCATAGGCGACCTCATCTCCATACTCGACCGCGACTTTAACGTGCTGAAGGTAAACAGGGCGCTTGCCAATAAGCTCGGCCAAAGCCCGGAACATTTAATAGGCAGAAGATGTTGCAATCTCTTTTTCAACAAAGACGCACCCATAGAAGCGTGCCCGCACGCGGCTACCCTCAGCTCTAACACCATAACAACCGCCGAGGTAAACGATTTTGTCTTTGAAGGCAC
>SCQA01000096.1 GCA_004298725.1 bacterium | reverse complement strand
ATCCGACGGCCCGGCGAAACAAAAATAATCCGCCTGATCGATATGCTCATGCGGCCCGCGCGCCACGCCCGGCTTTGTCATGGAAATATACGTCATCACCGGCAGATACTCGGCGCCAACTTCGTCGGTTCTGAAAAGCTCCATAAGCCAGCCGCGATCGTCTGAAAACTTTTTCAGCGGACGGATAATCACGCCTTCTATGGCATTGTCTTTTTGCATCGTCACACCTCCACCACGGAATCGTCGCCTATCATCAGCCGGAGGGCTTCGTGTTTATGATGGCATTTGCTTACCCGCGCGTTCCTGCCGATAAGACTGTCTTCAAGCCTTTCAATGTGGCTTACTTCGGTTCCTGCAAGTATCACGCAGTGCTCTATGTTAGACTTTTTTACGCGGGAGTTCGCGCCTATGCTCGTAAAAGGCCCTATAAAACTGTCTTCAATTATAGTACCCTCGCCAATGACTATCGGCCCTCTAAGCGTGCTATTTTTTATTACCGCGCCCTTTTCAACGGTAACGCGTCCCGTTACCTGCGAAGCGGAATCAACGGTGCCTGCGGCGATATTCTTTTTAAACCACTCGTCAAGAACTATAGTATTGGCCGCGAGAAGGTCGTCTTTTTTTCCGGTATCAAGCCACCAAGTGTCGAGTATATGGCTATGCACCGAGCCGCCGGTGTTTATCAGCCTTTGTATAGCGTCGGTTATTTCAAGCTCGCCTCTTTTAGACGGCTTTATCTCTCCGATAGCCCTGTGTATAGCGGTCGAAAATATGTAAACGCCCACGAGCGCGAGGTTGCTCTTCGGCTCTTTTGGCTTCTCTTCCAAATTAACTATCTTGCCTTTGGCGTCAATCACGGCAACGCCGAAAGACGACGGATTATCAACCGGATTAAGAAGTATGACGGCGTCTGATTTGGTGTCGTGAAAGGTCTGAATGAATTTTTCTATGCCGCAACCGATAAGGTTGTCGCCAAGGTACATAACAAACGGAGAATCCGCAAGAAAATCCTTTGCAACGATTACGGCATGGGCAAGGCCCTTGGGAGCGTCCTGTGGAATATATGTGATTGAAACCCCCCATGCGGAGCCGTCTCCCATGGCGGCCTTTACTTCGCCGCCTGTCTCGGGGGAAATTATCATGCCTATTTCCTTAATTCCGGCCCTTGCGATGTTGTCAACCACGTACGCGAGTATCGGTCTGTTGGCTATGGGCACGAGCTGTTTCGCGCCGGTGTAAGTCAGCGGACGTAGCCGCGTGCCTTTGCCTCCGCTTAAAACGAGCGCTTTCATCTTAACTATGCCCTTAGACATATTCTTCACCCCGGTTCGCTGAATTTACAGCAAGCATTTTGCAATATTTTAGCGCAATCTTCAAGAATCAAAAACAACCCTGCGCGGATTTATCGAGTATCAACCGAACGGCGGAATTAAGGTCGTCCGTAACATAATCGGGCTCCGTGCCGTTACCCGCATCTTTACCGCCGTAGCCGGTCTTTACAAGGACTGCCCTGCACCCAGCGCTTTTGCCCGCCAATATGTCCGATGATTTATCGCCGATAAACCATGAAGAGCCAAGCTCGATGCCGAAGTCTCCTGCCGCGCTGTCAATCATGCCTGTTTTGGGCTTTCTGCAATCGCAATCAACGCGATACTTGCCCACGCCCTCAGCCGGATGATGCGGGCAGAAATAAACGCCGTCCACGCGCGCTCCGGCGTCTTTTAAAAGCCGGAGCATGTGCGCCGTAAACGCATTATAATCTTTTTCAGTAAAATATCCGCGGGCTATTCCGGCCTGATTAGTAACGATGATTATAACGTAATCCGTTTTAGCGAGAGCCTTCAACGCGTCAATTGAGCCGGGAATAAAGGCAAGGTCTTCCACCTTGTACGCGTAGTTCCTCTCCTCGATAATTACGCCGTCCCTGTCGATAAATACCGCCTTTTTCATTCAGGGCACCGCGCACTCGGAAGGGCTTCCTTTAATTTTCTCAACGGCGTGGTTTATGGCCGGCAAAACCACCGCGAGGTTTTCACGCACCGCGCGCGGGCTTCCCGGAAGGTTTATAATCAACGTCTGTTTTCTTATGCCGCACACTGCCCTTGAAATCATGGCGTTTGGGGTCTTTTTAAGGCTTTGGGCGCGCATGGCCTCAGACATGCCGGGTAGCTCCCTCTCTATCACGGCCTTTGTGGCTTCAGGGGTAACGTCCCTTGGGGTTACGCCAGTGCCGCCTGTTGTAAAAACC
>SCQA01000095.1 GCA_004298725.1 bacterium | reverse complement strand
CGCCGCGTACTCTTGCTGGCGGCGCTTCTCCCGAAGCGCCTTTTCTTCGCGCTTGCTCGGCGCAAGAGTACCGTTCGAGTCCAGCCATTAAATACCAAATTAAAAAACCGGCCACATGGGCCGGTTTTAATAAGAAGGGACTCGAGGTCGCCGCTTGAGGCTCCCGCCTCCGCGCTCTAACGCCGCGTACTCTTGCTGGCGGCGCTTCTCCCGAAGCGCCTTTTCTTCGCGCTTGCTCGGCGCAAGAGTACCGTTCGAGTCCAGCCATTAAATACCAAATTAAAAAACCGGCCACAAAGGCCGGTTTTTTAATTTGGTGCCGAAGGGGGGACTCGAACCCCCACGGGTTTCCCCACTACCCCCTCAAGATAGCGTGTCTGCCATTCCACCACTTCGGCGTTCAAACGCGCTTGCACTTCGAGGAACTAAAAACGCGCCTGAGCTTTAAGACAAAAAAACATCCCTATAACAAGTTACGGGGTATATTAAAACAAATCGCCAAAAAACAAAATAAGCTTCAAGGGTACAACCCGAAGCAATAAAAAAATATAGTGAATACTTACTTCTGCGCCGGCTGAGCTGGCGCTTGCGGCAAAGCCTTTTCGCCCGGCGTTGCAGGCTGTGCCTTTTCAGCGGCTTTTAAAGGCTGAACCGACGGCACAGTGCTCATTACCGACGATGTCCTTGATTTTGACGAATGATACGTCAAATATATTGAACTGCCCATGAAAATCACGGCGCAGACAATACATATTTTGGCAAGAAACGTAGTAGGCCCGGCGCCGCCAAAAAGCGTCTGGCTTCCGCCGCCGCCAAAGGCTGAGCCCATGTCAGCGCCCTTGCCGGATTGCAGTAACACCGAGATTATCAAAACCAAACTTGCTATAATATTTATAATTATTATTAACGTGGTCACTGCGTTTCCTCGCCTTTATGCAAACCAGCAACGCGTAAACATACGCGCCATGTCGCATTAGAACAGATATTTTACACTTTCATAATGAAAATGCAAGAAAAAATTTTCAATTAACCGGCGCATAATAACGGGAATTACCGCCAAACACCCGATGAAAAACAAGACGGTAATTAAACATCCTTTGCCTAATAGATGTATATGTTCCTCAACGTAGTCGCTCGGGTCTTGCTCTTTGCTGACCTGTAACGCCTGAATTACTGTGCCGTCAGGTGGAAACTCTTTACAGATTAGTATCTCAGGCTACGGTACAGAGAAAGACTTACTAAAAGGTCTCTTAAAGAAAGAAGGGGGATAGGTCGGCAAAGAAAACAGGCAACTTAAAAAAACCTTACATCGGCAACAAACACTTATCAAAACATTAACGCCTGTACAATCAAACTGGCTGAAACATGACTATCCTTGCAAAATCAGCGGCCTTGAGGCTTGCCCCGCCTACAAGCGCGCCGTCAATATTAGGCTCAGCCATCAGGCTGTCTATGTTATCCGGCTTTACGCTTCCGCCGTAAATAACCCGCACTTCTTTTGCGAACTCCGCGTCAAACATTTCAAAGATAAGCTCGCGAATCGCGCCGTGAACTTCCTCCGCCTCCGCAGAAGTTGCGTTCTTTCCGGTGCCTATGGCCCATATCGGCTCATACGCCACGGCAAATTCACGCACGGCGCCGCCCGAAACCCCTGAAAGCGCGGCTTTAACCTGCGCCTTGACTTTTTTTAACGTAACGCCTTGCTCGCGCTCGGCAAGCGTTTCACCGACGCATACAATCGGCTTAAGCCCGTCTCTTAAAAGCGCCATAGCTTTTTTGTTGACCGTCTCGTCCGTTTCTTTAAATATTTCCCTTCGTTCGGAGTGGCCTATTATCGCGTATTTACAGCCTGTGTCTTTCAGCATTTCCACGGAGACTTCTCCGGTATACGCGCCTTTTTTTTCCCAAAAGACGTTTTGCGCGGCAAGCTTTATCGGGCTGTCGGCAATAAGGTGGCTTATGTGCTGAAGCATGGTAAAAGGCGGCGCTATTACAACCTCAACGCTGTCAACGCCCTTTAGACGCTCCCTTAGCCCCATAACCAGTTCAACGCCTTCATGGAGCGTTGTGTTCATCTTCCAATTTCCTGCTATGAGGGGAGTAAGCATTGTGAAAGTCCGTAATGAGATTAATAAGGCAGATTATTGTTTAGGCCGCTTGCCGGTTCGCCGCTTTCACGCAAATAAAAATATTGGGTACGTTACGCTAACTAAACGCTTTTATATAATCCGTTTTATTTCCCCCCTTTTCTCAAAAGGGAACCGAGGAGGATTATGAAAGGCAGTGGCGAGTGGTTAGTGATTAGGGGAAAGTATTACAGATGAACTAACCTCCATTCACTATTCACTGTCTTTTAATCACCCCCACCCTACCCTCCCCCATCAAGGGGGAGGAAATAAAACATTCACTATTTCTCTATCGCCTGCCCCAGCGAGACTGAAGTCTCGCACTACGTTTTCTCATCTCTCTC
>SCQA01000094.1 GCA_004298725.1 bacterium | reverse complement strand
CGGCGTTAAAGGACGCTGAGAATTATTTAAAGCCTTACGGAGTAGTTGCGTCGTTTGCCGAGCTTAAAGGGGAAGCGCCTACGGCCATTGAGAAGCATTGCAATGACAACGGCTTTGACCTTGTTTTTATGGGCGCGAGCAGGCACTCAAGGCTTGTTGAAATGGTGCTCGGAAGCACAGCCGAGCACGTCATGAGGTCGGTTGACGCATTATTCTTCCTTGAAAGATAATCTTAAAGCCCTTCCTTCCCGCTGTTACCGGCGCAGTAATAACGGTTGACTTGCCTTTTTCCCGTGTGTTAATTTTTATCATGGTGATTATTTCATGAAGCGCGGCCTTTATACCACGGAAGCCGTAATACTGAATTCTTTTGACTACGGCGAGTCCGACAGGATACTCGCGTTTTGTTCGTCTGATTACGGCAAGATAAAGGGCATAGCAAAGGGCGCGCGGCGCTCGAAAAAACGTTTTGTCGGCAACCTTGAGCCGGCGTCTCATGTAAGGCTTGATTTTTTTTCAAGCGAGAAGTCCGAGCTTGTAAGGGTTGAGCAGGTAACGCTTCTTGACGCCATGCCCGGGTTGAGAGCCGACATGGAGCGCTACGGAGCCGCTTGCTGTATGCTTGAGACGGTCTCGGAGATGACGCGTGAAGGGCTTAGCCTGCCGAGGGTATTTTCCCTTTTGTTGAGTTTCGTGAAGATGGCCGCGCAACTGCCGGACGCGGCGCATACGCTGAGTTTTTTTGAAATTAAGTTGCTGGACATTCTCGGTTTTTCGCCGCACCTTGAATCGTGCGTGGCGTGCAGGCTTGGCTTTGGTTCCGGGCACGGTGAAGACGCAAGGATATTTTTCAGCTCTGAAAAGGGCGGAGCGCTCTGCCCTGATTGCGCCGCAGGCGCGTCAATGCTTGTGCCTGTAACCATCGGCACGGCGCGTTTTTTAATTGCGGCATTAAGGTTTGACAACGAACTGCTTGCAAGGCTTAAACCCAACGGCCGTATTTTAAAGGAGGGCGGCGCCCTTCTTGATGATTTTATTGCCTTTCAAACTGGAAAGGAGCTAAAGGCGAAGAAGTTTCTTGCGAAGCTCAAGTGCGCTTCTGTTTAAGCCGGCGCGCATAATGTATGGTTGAGGTTGTAAAAGCCGTTACTACGGGAGAATGAAATGTATTTTCAGGACGTTATATTAACCCTTCAGAAGTTTTGGGCAGGCAAGGGTTGCGCCGTTATGCAGCCGTATGACATGGAAAAAGGCGCGGGTACTTTCAACCCTGCTACTTTTCTTGCGGTGCTTGGGCCGGAGCCGTGGAAGGCCGCTTATGTGGAGCCGTCAAGACGTCCGACTGACGGCAGGTACGGTGAAAACCCCAACAGGCTCCAACGCTACTATCAGTTTCAGGTTATTCTGAAGCCATCGCCCGAGGATATACAAGATATTTACATTGAAAGCCTTAAAACCCTCGGCATTGACCCTCTGGCCCACGATATAAGATTTGTCGAAGACGACTGGGAATCACCTACGCTTGGCGCGTGGGGCCTTGGCTGGGAGGTCTGGCTTGACGGCATGGAAATAACCCAGTTTACGTATTTTCAACAGGCGGGCGGCATTGATTTAAAGCCGGTTACCGGTGAGATAACCTACGGCCTTGAAAGGATAACCATGTACCTTCAGGGCGTTGACAACGTGTTTGACCTTAAATGGAACGACAGCCTCACTTACGGCGACGTTCACCTAAGGGGTGAAATAGAGCACTCGAAGTACAATTTTGACTCAGCGGACGTTGACATGCTATTTAAGCTTTTTGACACGTATGAAAAGGAGAGCGTAAGGCTGACGGATGCCGGCCTTGCGCTTCCGGCGTATGACTACTGCCTTAAATGCTCTCATACGTTTAATTTGCTCGATGCGCGCGGAGCCATCAGCGTTGCCGAGAGGACCCGCTTTATCGGCAGGGTAAGAACCCTTGCCAGAAGGTGCGCCGAGCGTTATTTAAAAACAAGGGAGGAGCTTGGCTTTCCTCTACTTAAGGCCGCGAGGTAATTATGCCGGAAGATCCGAACAAAATCTTTAGCGCCGCGGAAAAGCACAGGGTTAAGTCGCGGTTTCTTTCAGCCATACCCCTGTATGTCAAGGCGTATGAATTATCCGGCAGTGACGTTGCGCTTAAGGCTGACTCGGCGTTTTGCCTTGGCGACACCTGCCGCATGACAGGCGGTTTTAAAACAGCCGCGCGCTGGTATAAAGAGGCGCACGCTCTTTCTCTAAAAATATGGAAGTCCGGCAAGGCCGGAGGCGAGGCTGCTTGCCTTGACGCGCTTGTCGGGTTAGGGCTGTCAAAGCGGGCCGTCGGCGAGTTAACCCCTGCTCTGCTGATTTTTAATACGTGCCTTGGCCGTTACAAAAAGCTTGGTGACATGGCTGGCGTTGCCTTTACCATGTGGGCGCGCGCCGGCGCTCTAAGGCTGAAAGGAGACATTAAAGGCGCGCTTAAAGGTTTTAACGACGCAAAGGAAATTTTTAGGGCGCATAAAGATATTAGCGGCGTAGGTTACTGTCTTACCGGTCTTGGCGGAGCGCATAGGGTGGCTGGCGATTATGCCTTATCCGGCAAATATTATAAGGATGCCAACAGGGTTTTCAGAGGCTCAAGAGATACATTCGGCATTGCTTACTCATACTGCGGCATTGCAAATTCGCTTCGCATGACGGAGCGTTTCAAAGAGAGCCTTGAGTATTTTAAAAAGGCGAAGACAAACTATAAAAAGATAGGCGATAAGGTAAGTTATGCCTATACGCTATGGGGCGAGGGGAGCGCTTTTTTAATGCTTGGCAAAGACGCGCAAGCAGGCAAAGACTTTGCCTCGGCTTACAAGCTTTTTAAAGAGACCGGCGACAGGCGCGGAGTTGTATACTGCATGATTTCAACGGGGCAGATTGAGTTCTCGCGTAGCTGTTCAAAAGGCGTGGCTACCATTAAAAAGGCGCTTAAAGAGGCCGAAGGCCTCGGCATAAAAACAGAGGCGCGCTATGCTAAAGAAGCGCTAAAGGCAATGGAAAAAAGTCCGGAAAAATTGCCGTTAAATCTCGCGTGACGACGCGCTTGCGGCGCAACGGCTGTTTTAACCTAAGGAACTTTTGGCAACATAACGTGGCAGTGTACAGCCGTAGCGCCACGTTATGCTTTGGTATCGCAAAGTAAGAGCCGTTCTTCGTAGAGACAGGCTTTAAACCTGTCTCTACAGCTCAGCTCTTCCCGCTTTTTTATCAGCCTTGTCATTCCTCGCACGCTTCCCGGCAAAGAGGCAGGCACACGCCGTCGTTGTCGCATAGGCGCGTGCATTCGTTTTTACATCTTTTTACATATGCCGCCAATTCACCTTCCGGCATTGTTTTTGACGGATGCGTAATGGTTAGCACCCGCGTCTTTCCTTTATTATCTTCGTAAATCAATCGGCGTGTGACGGCAGGCAGGGTAATGGGCAACTGCTCCGGCCACGTCTCATGAGAGAGCGTTGGCACAGTGTATGAAGAAAGTGGATGTGAGGCGTTATCGTGGTCGGTTGAATTCTCCTGTGTTTCTGACGCAGTGGACGGGCGCTCTGGAACGCCAGTAATGTTTTTATCCAACGCGGTTTGCGCGGACGTATTTGAGCATTGCAGAATAAGGCAGGCAAAAAATACAAAGGCTGTTTTATGCAGACCGGTTCTTAGACGCATGGGTAGGCATCCTTTCAAGTTGATGTTTTTTTCAGTGGTGTGGATTGTGCCGTCTATAGAAATTTGGTCTTTTGCGGCGTTTGCTGGTTCAGGCGAAGACAATGCCCTACGTATTGCCTTCCTGTAAAAGGGCAAACGATTACGCCAATGTGTTTACTTCAGCTTCTGTATTCCTTTTAATTTTCTCCTTGCCCTGTCTATGTATATCTTGGCGTTTTCATGTTCAGGGTCAACCTTCAAAAGATCCTTCCACGCTGTTATGGCCTCTGTGAAGTTGTCGGCAAGGTATAGTTGCATACCCCTCATGTACAGCCTGTCCGCCTCTTTTTCAAGGCACTCCTGCACGCTTTTGTTGCTGACTATGTTGTTTAACAGTTCAAGTTCATCGCTCATATCGTCTATCTTGAGCTTTGTCTTTTTTAGAGAAGCCTCAAGGTCAGCGACTTGTTTTTTCAGGTTTGCATTCTCCTGTTGAATATTTGGTTGAGGTTGAATGCCCATAATCTCAGCGCAACCTGTAATGCAACAGATGATTACCGCAAGGATCAGGATGTGAACGTTACTTAACTGCATTGCTTTATTAAAAAGTAATTTCATGGTTTTGTCAAGATAAACATATTATGATATTATTACAGGCATTAACACGTAATTAAATTATTAGTTAAATAACGAGCACTGACCATACCAATAAGGGACATGGTCAGTGTGAGTTATTATTGAAGTAATGCTTTTTACAGCGATTTGAAGCTCTTTTCTACAGCTTCAAGGGTTTTTGAAATGTCGTCCTTTGAGTGGGCGAGACTTACAAAAACCGCTTCGAATTGAGACGGCGGCAGGTAGACGCCGTTTTTGAGCATCGTTGTAAAGTATTTTGAGAATTTAGCAAGGTCTGATGTTCGTGCGTCGCTGTAGTTGTGCACTATATTTTCAGTGAAAAATACGGTAAACATCGCGCCTGCCACGCTTATATGGCACGGAACCGAGTGCCGCTTCGCGATTCCGAGGATGCCTTTATAAAGCGAGTCTGTTGTAACGTAGAGCTTTTCGTAGGTGCCTTTTTTTTGAAGGAGTTTCAGCGTTTCTATTCCGGCTACCATGGCAACCGGGTTGCCGGAGAGCGTTCCGGCCTGATACACGGGACCGGACGGCGAGAGCATTTCCATTATTTGCCGTTTGCCCCCGAAGGCGCCTACAGGCAGGCCGCCTCCGATGACTTTGCCGAGGCAGGTGATGTCCGGGTTTATTTTGTGAATCTTTTGCGCGCCGCCGTAGCAGAGCCTAAAGCCGCTCATTACTTCGTCCATTATAAGGAGCGCGCCGTATGTTTCGCAGAGTTTTTTGAGAGATTCCAAAAAGCCTTCTTTCGGAAGCACCACGCCCATGTTGCCGGGTACGCCTTCAACTATGACAGCGGCAATGTCCGAAGGGTTTGCTTCGAAAACGGCTTTTACCGAGCTTATGTCGTTGTACGCGGCGTTAAACGTGTGTTTTGCGAGGTCCGCCGGCACGCCCGGGCTGTCTGGTACGCCGAAGGTGGCGGCTCCGGAGCCTGCTTTTACAAGAAGGCTGTCTGCGTGGCCGTGATAACAGCCGTCAAATTTCAGTATGCCGTCTCTTTTTGTATAAGCGCGGGCAAGGCGTATCGCGCTCATAGTGGCCTCGGTGCCGGAGCTTACGAAGCGCACCATGTCCATTGATGGAAAGGCTTTTAACGTCAGTTCCGCGAGAGTTACTTCCAGCTCCGACGGAGCGCCGAAGCTGGTGCTTTTGTCCGCGGTTTTTTTAATGGCGGATATAACCCTTGGGTGCGCGTGCCCGAGTATCATCGGCCCCCATGAGCCGATATAGTCGATAAAGCAGTTGCCGTCGGCGTCGTAAATCTTAGAGCCTTTTGCTTTGGATATAAAGAGCGGTTTGCCGCCTACGGCTTTGAACGCTCTTACAGGGCTGTTTACTCCGCCGGGAATTAATTTCAGTGCTCTTTTAAGGATTTGCGCTGATTTTTTGCTTTTCATCTCTTCAGGCTCCTTGTGAATATGTGAATTTTGCCATGTTTATAATCAGTTTAAGTATATCCTACATGATGCAAGTAACAGGGTCAATCCAAATTTGAAAACGGTTGTGTCACGGAACGTCCTTTTAACTGTCATAATGTTGTAACAATAGACGTGTATATTTTTAGCAGAAAAAAACAGAGATAAAAAGGAGGAAGATATGGAATGTCCATATTTAGAAAATCACGCAGCAGAGGCAATATGCGGAGCTTCAGTGGGTTTAGTGGCGCCGGATCAAGATGATAAGACGGCATACTGCTCCACGGAGGAGCATTACAGATGCCCGATGTTGCTGGGGCGTATTCTAAGAGCCCACGCAAGAAAGGCCGCGTAACTTCAAAAAAAGCAAAAAAAGAGAATGAATAAAAGTTTTTTACCGTAGAGGTGTTTGCCAGATGCCACTTAAACAACGTTACTATTCGCGCGTAGCGTGAGTTTAACACTGCTGTAACACGGCTGTAAAATAACCTTGATATATTTTATGCGTTAATAAGGAGGTTCAAAATGGCGAAGAAGTCTTTGATTGCAACGCTTGCCCTGAGTTTTTTGGCGGCTATTTCGGCGGTAGCTTTTGCGGCTCCGGCAATAAACGGCGCCGGCGCTACTTTCCCTTACCCGCTTTACGCGAAGTGGACGTATGATTACAATAAACAGACACAGCTGAAGCTGAATTATCAGTCAATAGGAAGCGGCGGCGGCATAAAGCAGATTAAAGCCGGCACCGTTGACTTCGGCGCTTCAGACGCGCCTTTATCCGCTAAGGAGCTTGATGAAGCGGGCCTTATGCAGTTCCCGATGGCTATAGGCGGCGTTGTGCCTGTTGTGAATATAGACGGCGTAAAATCCGGCCGCGTTAAGCTTACTCCGTCCGTGCTCGCCGATATTTATCTTGGCAAGATAAAAAAGTGGAGCGACGCGAGGATTACCGCTATTAACCAGGGCGTAAAATTGCCGGATGAGCGGATTACGCCTGTTTACCGCGCTGACGGATCCGGCACAACATGGATATTTACGAACTATCTGTCAAAGGTCAGCAAGGATTGGAGCGATAAGGTTGGTTTTGGCACCGCGGTAAAGTGGCCTGAAGGCGTAGGAGGCAAAGGCAATGAAGGCGTGGCCACTTACGTTAAGCGCATTAAAAATACTATAGGCTACGTTGAATACGCGTTCGCCGTGCAAAACAAGCTTACAACGATTTCAATGCAGGGCAAAGACACTGCTTTTGTGGAGCCGTCAATGGCAAGCTTTAGCACTGCGGCGGCAGGGGCTAACTGGAAAAATACGCCTGGCTTTTCCGTTATACTTACCGACACTGACGCTAAGGGCGCGTGGCCTATTGCCGGAGCAACATTCATAATAGTCCATAAAAAACCTGCAAATTGCGAAAACGCAAAAGCCGTGTTAGACTTTTTTGATTGGGCGTACAAGAACGGCGCTGAATCAGCCAAAGCTCTTGATTATGTCCCAATACCCAAGCAGGTGTATGACATCATG
Organism: bacterium; assembly: GCA_004298725.1. GTDB lineage: Bacteria > Desulfobacterota > GWC2-55-46 > GWC2-55-46 > GWC2-55-46 > SCQA01. The sequence goes on along the minus strand of SCQA01000094.1, from coordinate 27,173 downwards.
GAGAACGCTTGGTTTAAGGAAATAAGATGCGACGGTATGCCTGTTTCTAAAAAGTAGCAAGAGTCAACGGAGCTTGCCGTAATAAACCCGATACGTTCCCATGTTCTTTACTTTGTATCCTTCTCCGCCCCTTTCTTGGGATATCAACCCCCTTCTTGGGGGCGGGGGAAGATGGGAAAAGTGCTTTACGGAAATAGGGTGATTGTTCTGCTAATCTAAATAAGTATGAAGCTTTGTTAAGAAACCGATAACTGACAACCGATAACCAAACTATGATGCGAATACTTGACAGGCATAAACGTGACAGGTTTGCGGACTTCCTTTTTAAGGGTGTCTCGTCTTTTTTCGCACTGCTCATAATAGTTTTGATGCTTTTCCTCTTTGTGGTGCTTGCCATTGAATCCGCACCCGCTATCAAAGCATTCGGTTTTAAGTTCATTTATTCTACGGACTGGAACCCCGTGCGTGCAAGCTTCGGCGCTCTGCCGGCTATTTACGGCACAATTGTTCTTTCCGCCATAGCGATTGTAATAGCCGTGCCTGTAAGCATAGGCATTGCCGTATTTTTAACCGAGATGGCTCCTAAAAAAATAAGAGGCCCGGTAGGAGCCGCCATAGAGCTGTTGGCTTCGATACCGTCAATAATTTACGGCATGTGGGGGCTTTTTGTCTTCGCGCCGTTTTTATCCGCTTATGTCGAGCCGTTTCTCATTGAAAATTTCGGTTTTTTGCCGCTTTTCAGGGGCACTCCGCTTGGCATTGGCATGTTGCCCGCGGGTTTTATTCTTGCCATTATGATAATACCGTTTATATCGTCGGTTATACGCGACGTTTTTTTGATGGTGCCGCCCATGCTGAAAGAGTCCGGCTACGGCATGGGCGCGACGAAGTTTGAGGTTATCTGGAATATCGTCATACCGTTTGCGAGGTCAGGCATTATGGGCGCGGTTATACTCGGGCTTGGAAGGGCGCTTGGCGAGACAATGGCGGTTACGTTCATGATTGGCAACTCGCATGATTTAAGCATTTCGCTTCTTGACCCCGCTACAAGCATTTCCGCCACGCTGGCCAACGAATTTACAGAGGCCGTGGACGACATTTACCTCTCCGGCCTTGTGGAGCTTGGTTTGATACTCTTCGCCATAACGTTTGTAGTGCTGGCTTTGTCAAAGCTTATGACTATGCGTTTTGCGCCGCAAAAGGGAAGGGGTAAGGCATGAGTAAAAGATACCTCATGCGCAGAGTTTTTAATTGTGCCGCTCTCTCAGGCTCGCTTTTGTGCGCCGTATTTGGTATATTTTTCTTGTTCTGGATATTAAAGGACGTATTCTCCTCCGGCATCGGCGCGATGGACATGGCCTTTTTTACCGAGCTTCCGTCGCCGCCCGGCGTTGCCGGAGGCGGGCTTGCCAACGCCATTTGGGGAACCGTGCTTATAACCGGCATGGCAACGGTTATAGGCGTGCCGGCGGGCATACTCGCAGGAACGTACCTGTCCGAGTACGGAAGGAAGAAGCGCTTTGCCTCGGTGGTAAGGTTTTTGTGCGACATACTCGTAAGCGCGCCGTCCATTGTAATAGGCATTTTCGTGTACGCGGTGCTTGTTAAGCCGTTTAAGGGTTTTTCAGCCGTTGCCGGAGCGTTGGCCCTTGCTATAATAATGCTTCCGGTAGTGGTGCGGACCGCCGAGGAGATGCTAAAGCTTGTGCCGGACGCCACAAGAGAGGCGGCGCTGGCCCTTGGCGCGCCTCATTGGAAGGTTACTCTGCAGGTTGTTTACAGAGGGGCGTTTAGAGGCATAATAACCGGCGTAATGCTTGCCGTGGCGCGCATTTCAGGCGAGACCGCGCCGCTTTTGTTTACGTCTTTTAATAATGCATTCTGGAATTCAAATATAACGGAGCCTACCGCGTCGCTTACCGTTACCATATTCAACTACGCCATGGGGCCGTATGACGACTGGCACGCGAAGGCTTGGGGCGGAGCCTTTATTATAACTTTCACGGTGCTTTTCATAAATATACTTTCAAGACTGTTGTTGCGCGGCAGGACGGGTTCATGAACGATAATAACAACCACAACGACAAGATAATTATAAAGGGCCTTAATTTTTATTACGGCTCCAAGCAGGCCCTTTACAACGTAACCATCGCGGTAAAGGAAAATGAAGTTACCGCGCTTATAGGCCCATCCGGTTGCGGCAAAACCACCTTTTTAAGGTGCCTAAACAGGATGCACGACCTTTACGCCGGGAATCGTTACGAAGGCGAAATTATTTTAGACAACGCCAATATTCTGGATAAAGGGCTTGACCTTATCAAACTGAGAAGCAAAATCGGCATGGTCTTTCAAAAGCCCACACCGTTTCCGATGAGCGTATTTGACAACATCGCGTTCGGGTTGAAGCTTAACGGCATAAGCAAAAAGAGCGAGCTTGCCGCTCTCGTGGAAAAGGCGCTTAAAGACAGCGCCCTTTGGGACGAGATAAAAGACAGGCTTAACGAGTCCGCCTTGTCTCTGTCCGGCGGCCAACAGCAAAGGCTTTGCATAGCGCGGGCCATTGCCGTTCAGCCGGATGTTATTTTAATGGACGAGCCGTGCTCGGCCCTTGACCCCGTGGCAACCGCCAAGATAGAAGACATGATGACCGAGCTGAAAAGGAATTACACCGTGGTTATCGTTACGCATAATATGCAACAGGCCGCGAGGGTATCGGAATGGACCGGGTTTTTCATGATGGGCGAGGTAAAGGAGTTCGACAAGACGCAAAAGATTTTCACGACGCCTTCAAACCAGATGACGGAAGATTACATAACCGGCAGGTTCGGTTAATTAATTGCTACAGCTATAGCAACTCAGGAGAAGAAAGATGACAAGAGAACTATTTCATAAGGCTTTAAAAGATTTAGAAGACGAGTTGCTGAAAATGTCGGGCATGGTAAGCGAAGCGCTTAATAGCGCCATGACAGCCCTTGAAAAGCGCGATATGGCGCTTTCAGAGAAGGTCGTTAAAAACGATATTCACATAAACCAAAAGAGGTTTGACATAGAGGAAAGGTGTATTCGCTTAATAGCCACTCAACAGCCCATGGCCGTTGATTTGCGCATACTTGCCGCCGTTATAAACGTGATTACTGACCTTGAGCGCATAGGCGATCACTCCGAGGGAATAGCGAAAATAAGCCTCTCCATAGGCAACGCGCCGCTGGTAAAGCCGCTTGTGGATTTGCCGGTTATGGCTGGAAAGGCCGATTCAATGCTTAAAAGGTGCATGGCCGCGTTTGTGGCAAGGGACATTGACACGGCGCGCAGGATTTGCAACGAGGACGACGACGTGGACGCGCTCTACGACGCCATCTACTCCGAGCTTGTCATGCTAATGGTGGGAAACCCGAAGATTATAAAAGACGCCACGTACCTTATCTGGGCCGCGCATAACCTTGAAAGAACAGCCGACAGGGTTACGAACATCGCTGAGCGCGTGGTTTATATGGTAACCGGCAAGATGGAGGAGATGAACGTATCGAAGTATTAGGTTTGGCGGACGGCGGTGGTTATCCTGCAAGGCTGGATTGCGTTGGAATGACAAGTGGTGATATTTTTGTACGGGACGCTGGAGCATCCAGTGATGCGTTCCCACGCAGGAGCGTGGGAACGATAATAAGTATTTTGTGTCACGAGGAAAGGGATTGCGGTTCCTTGTTTTTTATTTTCGTAAGTAAAGACAGTGAATAATATCCTTTCGATGCCGGTTTTGTCGCTGAATACTCCCATGCTCCTGCGCCGGAGAGACAAACCGGTAAATGGGAACACAGTTGTAGGGTGGGCACCGCCCACCATTTTAACTAATAAATATGTCAAACTATCGAAGGGCAAGAGAAGGCAGGACGTTTTTCTTTACGCTTGTTACGTACGATAGGCGGCCGTTTTTATGTTCGGAAGGGAATAGGGCAATTCTTAGGCAAATTATAGACGAAGTGCGCCTGTTAAAACCATTTGAAATTGACGCATGGGTTTTATTGCCTGATCATCTCCATTGTATTTGGACATTACCGGAGGGAGATGCTGATTATTCAAAGAGATGGGGTTTGATTAAAGCACGATTTACGAAAAAGGCAGGGCAGGCGATCTCTGGCCTTCAAAGCCCGTCTCGTTTGAAACGCAGGGAAGGGCTTGTTTGGCAAAGGCGTTTTTGGGAGCATCAAATTCGTGACGAAAGAGATTTTGAGGCACATTGTAATTACGTTCATTATAACCCGGTGAAACATGGGCATGCTAATGCCCCAAGCGATTGGGCTTTTTCGACGTTTCACAGGTTTGTTAAAGAAGGCGCGTATTCAGAGGATTGGGGAAGCGGTTCGGCAGTTATATTACCTGATGATATTGGGAGAGAATAATTTTTTGGTGGGCAATGCCCACCCTACAAGGCTTACCGGCTCTATATACCTTGACACAGTTCCCCATGGTCGATATCGGCAATGACAACCGCCGAGCCGCCTCTATCAATGACATGTTCCCTTCTGTTACCAGTTTTACCGCTACCTCTCGTAGCTCCTTCGTATACCTTCCCTGCGGAATCCCTTTCATTCTGACACCGCCGTCTTTGTATTTTATCAGACTTTTGGTGTCTACTTTTTCCATCTTACCTCATCCAGCGTGAGAACGTATATGGAGACGCTCCAGCGTCCTGCGTAGAAATAACGCTCTGTCAAATTTAATTCAGTACAAATGTAGGGTGGGCACCGCCCACCGTTTTAGTGTAAAAATTATTCATCTAACTATCCCTTCCGCGGACACAAGGTGCCGTGTCAGGCTCATATCCTCCGCTGACAAACCTAATGCCAACCCTACAAGTTGCGCGAGGTGGAATACGGGCAGGCCTATCTTCTGGCCGGCTTTTTTTTCGGCAAGGCCCTGATAGTTGTCAAGGTTTATGTGGCAAAAAGGGCAGGGCGTTACAAGGCAGTCCGCGCCGCGCGTTTTCGCTTCAATCAGCCTTTTGCCGGTCATCTTTACCGCCGTGTCTTCGGCTACAAGGTCTATCTGAAATCCGCAACACTTTGTTTTTCCTTTGTATTCTACAGGCTGGGCGCCAAGCGCCTTTATAACCGCGTCAAGGGTCCATGGTTTTTGCGGGTCATCCATTCCAAGCGCGTCGGACGGCCTTAAACTGTGGCAACCGTAAAACGGCGCAACCTTCAACCAAGTAAGCGGCTTTACGACTTTTTTTGAAAGTTTTTCAAGCCCGTAATCTTTCGCCAGCACCCATAAAAGGTGCGTCAACTTTCCTTTGCCGCTGTAATGCAATCCTGCTGACGAGAGCGCGTTATTGGCAAGGTTCAGTTCGCTCTCGCTATTTTTCATGTCTCTATTCGCGCTTGACATGACCATAAGGCAGGTTGAGCATATCGTCAGTATGTCAAGGCTCATTGTTTCAGCCTCTGCAAATATGCGCGCGTTCAGCGCGAGTGATAATTCGTAGTCATAGTCGGTTAACAGCCCTGCTCCGCAACAGTTCGCTTTTGGCATGTCAACAAGCTCTATGCCAAGGGCCTCGCACACAAGCCTTGTGGCTTTGTCCGCCTCTTTGGTTATTTCCTTTGAGGCGCACCCGGGGTAATACGCGTATTTAAGATTTACCACCGGAGTCCTCCTTGTTTTTGTCTTTTTCTTCAAACGTCTTGAAAATTGCCTTAACTTCGTCCATGCCGTCTATCTGCGGCAGTATCAGGGGCAGAGGCATTTTGCCGTGCAGTTCCATCTTTATGCCGAACGGTATCATTCCAAGAGACCTTAAAAAACCGAGCGTCTTGAACGTCATGGCCGCTTCGTCAAGCCTGCCCACGCGCTTAATGGAGTTTGTCATTGACAGGGCGTGTTTCGCCCCGTGGTTGTCCGTTATGCCGAGCTTAATGGCGCGCGAGCGGAGAAGCTCGATGGCCTTAAGCGGGGCCACGTTTTTAGGGCAGTACTGGGTGCAGTGGCCGCACCTTACGCAGTCCCACATGCCGTGCTCCGTGCTTAGTTTATCAAGCCGTTTTTCGGCAAAGCCCTCGCGCGTATCGCCGATGAAGCGCCATGCTTTCGCAAGCGCCGCAGGCCCTGCGTAATGTTCGTCTATTTCAAGGGCGTTGCACTCGGAGTTGCATGAGCCGCACATTATGCACTGCTGGCTTTTGTCTATTTTGGCTTCGTCCTCGCTCGTCATCTTCGCGGTATTTTCAGCGTCCGGCGGCGTAAGGTACGGCATTACGCGTTCCATCTTTTCCCAGAACGGGGCAAGGTCAACCATCAGGTCTTTCAGCACCGCGTGGTTTGAGAGAGGTTCCAGTATTACCTCGCCGAATTTATGAATTTCAGGAAGTATCTGCGTGTTGCAGGCAAGCCGCGCGTGCCCGTTTATAGTCATGGCGCACGAGCCGCATATGGCCGACCTGCACGACTTTCTAAATGACAGCGTCGGGTCGTCTTCGTCCGCTATCTTAAGAAGCGCCTCAAGAACCGTCATGCCTTCATAAGCGTCAATGCTAAACGCCTGAAAAAACGGCTCAGACTCGTTAAGCGGGGCAGAGCGCTTTATTTTAAGTTTTATCTTCATGGTTTTATGTAGAGGTCTTATTCTCGTTCGCACGCTCCTGCGTGGGAACGCATCTTGGGACGCTCCTGCGTCTACGTCTAATATTTTCTCTCAGCGGGTTTGATTTTTGTGATGACGACGTTCTTATAATCAAGATGCAATTCGCCGGATTGATTGCGGATAAGCGTGTGCCTCAGCCAGTTAACGTCGTCCCTTTGCGGGAAGTCCGTTCTTGAGTGAGCGCCTCTGCTCTCGTTTCTCGCTAACGCGCCTAAAAGTATGGTCTCGGACACATCTAACATATTGCCAAGTTCAAGAAACGCGAGCAGTTCGCTGTTAAAGCCGTCGGCTTTGTCTGTCAGCCCCGCTTTTTTAAAACGCTCTTTTAGTTCTTTTATCTTTTCAAGGCCTTTTTCAAGGCCGGTTTTATTTCTAAAAAGTCCGGCGTGTTCTTCCATTGCAACGGTCATCTCGTTTCTTATTATATAGGCAGGCTCGCTTGGCTCTCTTTTTAAAATACCGGCAAGTTCAAAAGAGGCCTCGCTCAAAAAGCCGTCAGGAAAGTCTCCGAGCGTTGTGCTTTTTACAAAGGCTTCCGTTGCTTGCCCTGCTCTTCTGCCAAATACCACCGCTTCAAGCAAGGAGTTGCCGCCAAGCCTGTTCGCGCCGTGAACGCTTATGCAGGCGCTCTCTCCGGCGGCGTAGAGGCCTGTAATATTAGTTTGTCCGTCAATGCCGGCCATTACTCCGCCCATTGAGTAATGCGCGCCCGGCCTTACCGGAATGGGCTTTTCAACGGGGTCAATGCCTGCGAAGTTTATTGAAAGCTCGCGTATCTGTGAAAGCCGCTGGTTTATCTTCTCCGCGCCAAGGTGGCGGACGTCAAGCAGTACGCATCCGTCAACGCCACGGCCTTCGCTTATTTCGGCTTGCTCGGCTCTGCTGACTACGTCCCTTGAAGCAAGCTCCTTTGCCTTCGGAGCGTACTTTTCCATGAACCTTTCGCCTTTCGAGTTCAGCAGGTATCCGCCTTCGCCTCTTGCGCCTTCGGTTATGAGTATGCCTGTTCTTGGAAGCACGGTAGGGTGAAACTGGACAAACTCCATGTCCATGAGGTTTGCGCCTGCGCTAAGGGCAAGCGCCATGCCGTCTCCTGTTGAGGTGAGGGCGTTGGTGGTTGTTTTAAATACTCTGCCGTAGCCGCCGGTAGCGAGTATTATTGCTTTTGAACGCAGGCGATGGAGCCTGCCTGTCTTTAATTCAACGGCGATTATGCCCCTTGCGGCGTTGTCAAGCACGGCGAGTTTTACAACGTGCCATTCGTCGTATATGAAGACGCCGTGTTTTATGATTTGTTCGTATAACACATGAACAATGCCGTGGCCAGTTCTGTCCGCAAGGTAACATGTGCGCGGGTAGCCTGCTCCGCCAAATGGTCTCTGGGCAACGTTGCCGTTTTCGTCCCTGCTCCATATGGCGCCCATCTTCTCAAGCTCCGTTATGTCAAACGCGGCTTCTTTGCAAAGCACCTCGGTAGCGTCTTGATCCGCAAGAAAATCACTACCCTTGACCGTGTCCGCCATGTGGGCCGACCACGAATCAGTGGACTTCAAAGCGGCGTTAATGCCGCCTTGAGCCGCGACCGAGTGGCTTCTTACGGGATATACCTTTGACACTATGGCGGTGTTAAGCCCTGCTTTGGCGCACTCTATGGCGGAGCGCATTCCGGCAATGCCGCCGCCGATTATTATGACATCATGCGTTACCAGAAAGCCTCCTTGAAAAAACAATATGTCTTTAGTAGTAGAGCATTTACAGCCCAAAGACGCTCACGATTACAAGACAAAGCCTGAACCGTGTCTGTTAGCCGTTCTTTTCAGGCTTACGCCGCATACAGTTTAGTATATATCTTTTCAAGGGAGATGCAAGAGAGCGTTGGTAAGTGTATTCAAGTGTTGGTATTAATCCTGTGCTACGTTACAAGCAAAAACAAAAAAACAAGGAGCCGTAACTCCATTTATTATGACACAAAATACTTGACGTTACCTATGCTTTAAATAACAAACGGCCTAAGGGCATGATAAGCCTTTAGACCGTCTGGATACCGCGGAAGTTTTTGTGTTGGCTGTTACTTGAGTCCCTTTGCGCTTTGAAAGCCTATTTGAACGGCTTTTTTATTCAGCTCGACAAACGCGGCAGGCACCCTTGCGAGTACGGCCTTTTCAACCGCCTCGTGAGGCACAATGCCCGTAAGCTCGGCAATCATGCCAAGGGAAATTATGTTCGCTACGATTGTTTTGCCGAGTTCTTTACGCGCCGTCTCGATTATCGGAAAGCTTATGGTCTTAAAATGCCCTTTTGGCACGTCTTTGACTTCGTTGCTGTCAATAAGGAGAATGCCGCCGGGCTTTATGTCGTAGTGGTATTTTGAACATGCTTCTTGCGTCATGGCGAGCATACAGTCAATTGCCGTTGCTTTGGGATAGTCAATAGGCTGGGTGCTTATGATAACCTCGGCCTTGCTTGCGCCGCCCCTTGATTCCGGGCCGTATGACTGGCTCTGCACGGCATTTTTGTCGCCGTAAATGGCCGCGGCCTCTGCCATGATTATACCGGCAAGTATCATGCCTTGTCCGCCGGAGCCGCTAAACCTTAATTCGTACCGTGCGCTCATTGTTTTTACTTGCCCTCCGTTTAAATAGCTTAAATATTGTCTAAAATCTTAGAGCTAAAACCGGTTTATTTGCCGGTTGCCTTTCCCATTACCTGTGTGGCGTATTGCTCGCAGTATTCCGGTCTGTCTGTTTTGTATAGAACGCCGCGCAGGAGCTTGCCTTCAAGTTTTTCAGGGGGCAGTTTGTCGGCCTGTTTTACTGACACCGTGCCGTCTTTTTCAATTACTTCCATCATGTGAGTCGCGCTCTTGTATTTGTTCATTCTGCCGTAATAAGTCGGGCATGCGTCAATGATGTCAACAACCGAAGTTCCCTTGTGCTTTATTGCTTCAAGTATGGTCTTTTCAAGCTCAAGCGTGTGGTAGGCGGTGCCGCGCGCCACAAACGACGCTCCGGCGGCCTCGGCCATTTTGCAGGCGTCGAAGGGCGGCTCGATGTTTCCGTAGCGGCTTGTAGTGGCTATGTCGCCAAGCGGCGTGGTCGGCGAGTATTGGCCGCCGGTCATGCCGTATATCGCGTTTGTGTAAACGAGAACCGTCAGGTCAATATTCCTTCTGCACGTGTGTATGAAGTGGTTGCCGCCGATGGCAAGTGCGTCTCCGTCGCCGGTTATGACGATGACCTTCATATTCGGCTTAGCGAATTTAATTCCTGTCGCGAAGGCGAATGCCCTGCCGTGGAGCGAGTGCATGGTGTTGAAGTCAACGTAGCCGGGTGTTCTGCTTGAGCAACCAATGCCGGAGACCATGCAGATGTCGTCTTTATTCAGTCCGCTTGCCTCTATTGCGCGAAGAAGCGCTTTAAGGACAATGCCGTGGCCGCAACCCGGGCACCAGATGTGCGGAAGTTTTTTGGGCCTTAGGTATTTGTCGTAGTCAAACGGTACGCTAAGCTTTTGTTTTTTGGCAACGGTGCCTTCTGACATTTCCAAGCCTCCGTGATAGCTGTTGTTTTACTTCGCATGCTTCTTTATTATTTCAAGTATCTGCGCCGGGGTTATCGGCTCGCCGTCAACCCTATGTATGCCTTCAACCTTGCAGGCTCCTCCGGCACAGCGCTCCACCTCAAGCACCATCTGGCCAAGGTTAAGCTCAGGTACTATTATCGCCTTTACTCTCTTGGCAAGCTCCTTTACCGCCGCGTCAGGGAATGGCCAGATTGTAAGCGGCCTTAAAAGCCCTGCTTTTATGCCTGCTTCGCGCGCCGCTTTGACGGCGAAGTTGGCCGATCTTGCCGTGGAGCCGATCGAAAATACAGCCACGTCGGCATCTTTCAGGGAGACTTCTTCGTTTTTCCAGATTTCCGCTTTATGGTTTTCAATCTTTCTCATTATGCGGAGGTTGTTTTCGTTAATTTGCTTTGAATCGTTCGTCGGGAAGCCGTCTTTTTTGTGATTAAGGCCGGTTACGTGATAGCGGTAGCCGGTGCCGAACGGCGCAAGCGGCGGCACTTCAAAGCGCTCGTCATACGGGAAGTATTCGTCAGGCGGGCAAGTTACTTTTTCCCTGTCAATTACTTCAAGTTCGCCTGGTTCGGGTATTGTTATAGGCTCTCTCATATGGCCTATTATTTCATCGTAAAGCACTATGACCGGCGTTCTGTATTTTTCAGAGAGGTTAAACGCGCGGACGGTTTCAGTGAGAATTTCCTGCACGTAAGCCGGTGTCAGCGCTATGGCGGGGTGGTCGCCGTGAGTGCCCCATTTGGCTTGCATTATGTCCGCTTGAGAAGGGCCTGTCGGGTAGCCTGTTGAAGGGCCGCCGCGCATGACGTTTATTATTACAAGCGGTATTTCGGCTATGCAAGCGTAACCGAGGCCTTCCTGTTTTAAAGAAAAGCCCGGGCCGGATGTGGCAGTCAGAGATTTTAGCCCCGCAAGAGAGCCGCCTATGGCCGCGGCGATTGAGGCTATTTCGTCTTCCATCTGAATGAACTTGCCGCCTATCTTCGGAAGCCTGACCGATAGGCCTTCGGCGATTTCAGTTGAAGGCGTTATCGGGTACCCGGCGTAAAATTTGCAACCGGCGTATATAGCCCCTTCAACGCAGGCTTCATTGCCCTGAAGAAGCTTTTTTTTATGTTCAGCCATGTTTTTAAAACCTCCCCTAACAGACCGCTCTTAAGTCAATCTGTGGTGTAGTTTAAAATGGTATCGGCGGTTAGTGTGCAGTCGTAAAACGTATAAACTACATCCGTTCACGGATAACCGGCAACTGATAACCGTTAATCTATAACCGATATTGCAAAGTCCGGGCACCGGAGGTCGCAAAGCTGGCACCGCGTGCAAGCGGCAAGGTCTTTAACCGCGACTACTGTGCCTTTGATTTCAAGGACGTTGGTCGGGCAAAAGTCAACGCATATACTGCAACCCTTGCAGAGTTTTTCGTTTATCCGAATGTTTGGCAGTTTTAAAGCGGCTTCTCCCATGTAACCCTCCGTATTCGTCATTGGCTTATAGGTTGTTGAAAAAGTCCCAACTGCTGTGTTGTCCTCGTCACTTTCGCGTAGAGAAAAATATGTCTCGTGCCTTACTTCAGGGCGCCTTCGGGGCACCCATCCGAACAGGATGGGTCGTGAACTTTTGTTGACTTTGTCAACTGGTAAGGACTTCGCCTTTTGTATTGTTCGCCTTTGGCGAACTGACCAGAGAGTAACCCGCGCAACTTGATAGAAACTGCATTTTTACCATACAAAAACAACGTGCGTCAACAAAATATATTATTTTTTGGCAAGCGCTTGGAGCATTGTTTTGCCGATGTCAGCGGTGCTTTTCGTTACCTTAATGCCAGCGGCGGACATAGCCTCCATCTTTTCTTCAGCCGTGCCTTTGCCGCCGGATATTATCGCGCCGGCGTGGCCCATTCTTTTGCCCTTTGGCGCGGCAACGCCGGCTATATGTCCGACAACCGGTTTTGTTACGTTCTTCTTTATGAACTCTGCGGCGTCTTCCTCGGCGCTTCCGCCTATTTCTCCTATCATTACAATGGCGTTTGTATCCGGGTCTTTTTGAAAGAGTTCAAGCACGTCAATGAAGTTTGTGCCGTTTACCGGGTCTCCGCCTATGCCGACGCAGGTTGATTGCCCAAGGCCGAGCCTTGTAAGCTGGTCAACCGCCTCGTAGGTGAGGGTGCCGCTTCTGGATACCACGCCCACGTTGCCTTTCTTGTGTATATGGCCGGGCATTATGCCTATTTTACATTCATCCGGCGTGATGACGCCCGGGCAGTTCGGGCCGACAAGCCTTGACGGTTTGCCGTCCATGAACCTTCTTACCTTGACCATGTCTATAACCGGTATTCCCTCTGTTATGCAGATTACAAGGGCAATGCCGGCGTCAACCGCTTCCATTATGGCGTCAGCCGCGAACGGCGGCGGCACGTATATTACGGAAGCGTTCGCTCCGGTTTTTCTTATTGCCTCGTCAACGGTGTTAAATACCGGTATGCCGTCAACATCCGAGCCGCCCTTGCCCGGCGTTACTCCGCCGACCATCTTCGTGCCGTAGGCTACCATTTGTTTTGAGTGGAACGTGCCCTGCTCGCCGGTTATGCCCTGACAGATAACTCTGGTGTTTTTATTTACGAGTATGCTCATGGTATGTAGCCCCCTATGCCTTTTTAGCCGCGTTGACGGCTTTTTGGGCGGCTTCGTCCATCTTTTCGGCGGTTATGATGTTAAGCCCGCTTGTGGCAAGAAGCTCTCTGCCCTTGTCAACGTTAGTGCCCTGAAGCCTAACCACCAGCGGCACCTTCAGGCCGACTTCTTTTGCCGCGGCTATGATGCCCTCGGCTATGATGTCGCAACGCATTATTCCGCCGAAGATATTGACAAGAATTGTTTTAACCCTTGGGTCTGAGACGAGTATCTTGAACGCCGCCGTTACCTGCTCTTTGGTTGCGCCGCCGCCTACGTCAAGAAAGTTAGCCGGGCTTCCGCCGCAGAGCTGTATTATGTCCATTGTCGCCATGGCAAGGCCGGCGCCGTTGACCATGCACCCGATGGAGCCGTCAAGCGAAACATAATTCAGGCTGTAGCGCGAAGCTTCAATTTCTTTCGGGTCTTCCTCGTCAAGGTCTCTCATGCCTTCAATGTCCTTGTGGCGGAAAAGGGCGTTGTCGTCAAACGAGAGCTTGGCGTCAAGCGCGATTAGGTCGCCGGACTTAGTAAGCACAAGAGGGTTTATTTCAAGCATGGCGCAGTCCGAGGCGACAAACGCGTCGTAAAGTTTAGTCATGAATGATACGGCTTTGTTTATTACCGATTTGTCAAGGCCGAGGGCAAAGGCGATTTTGCGCCCTTGAAAGGGAATAAGTCCGGTAGCAGGGTCTATGAATTCTTTTAATATTTTTTCAGGAGAGCGCGCCGCTACTTCTTCTATTTCCACGCCGCCTTCGCGCGACGCCATCAGCGCCACCTTGTGGCTTGACCTGTCCACCACGAGGCTCATGTAGAACTCTTTTTCTATGGCACAGCCTTCTTCGATGAGTATTTTCTTGACTTCTTTTCCGACGGGGCCTGTCTGGTGAGTTACGAGGATTTTACCGAGAAGTTCCGAGGCAATCTCGCGCACCTGCTGCCTTGATTTGGCGAGTTTTACGCCGCCTGCCTTGCCTCTGCCACCGGCGTGTATCTGCGCCTTTACAACGCAGACGCTTCCTTCGCCGCTTAAAAACTCCTTTGAGTTTTCTTCGGCTTCGTCCGGCGTAAACGCTATTTTGCTCTTCGGCACCGGTACGCCGAATTTGGCAAGAATGCTCTTTGCCTGATACTCGTGTATGTTCATCCCCAGAACCCCCGATGGATTTTTTTCGGCAATCTTTTATCCTTTAAACTGAAGAAGTTGTCAATAGCTTTTTTTCGTTGGCTTGCCGCTAATACCGCTTATTAACCCCACTGTCTTGTCTTTACGTGTTCAGGGGCGTAGTCAGGCAGAAGTATCGGCCCGACTGACGGGTTTTTAACTCCTGCTTTTTTCAGCTCGGCGGAAAATTTATCCACGTGAGCAAGGCTTAGTTTGCCGGTGTTTGACTTTGTTTTGGCGGCCTCGGCGGCGTTCAAGCCCGCCCTTCTTCCGAAAACAAGTATGTCAAGAAGCGAGTTGCCCATGAGGCGGTTTCTGCCGTGAACCCCTCCGGTTACTTCCCCTGCGGCGTAAAGGCCGTCAATGGCCGATCTGCCGTTTGCGTCTATTTTTATGCCGCCGTTCTGGTAGTGCAACGTCGGGTAGAGGAGCATAGGTTCTTTGCTTATGTCAATGTGGTAGCGTTTGAACTGAATGTATTTGGCCGGCAGTTCTTTTTTTATTGTGCCTTCGCCGTGCAGAAGGTCTATCATGGGCGAGTCAAGCCATACGCCAAAGCGCCCGGTCGGCGTGATGACGCCTTTGCTGATGTCCGTGCATTCCCTGATGATGCAGGCGGATTCGACGTCCCTCGGTTCAAGCGGAAAGCAGAACTGCTCGCCGTCAATATTTAAAAGCTGGGCGCCGAGGCCTCTGACTTTTTCGGTTATGAGAAGCCCGACGTTCTGTTCCGGGTATATCGCGCCGGTCGGGTGGTATTGCGTTGATTCGATGTCTTCAAGCGCGGCTCCGGCGCGGTAAGCTATAACGATACCGTCGGCGGTGGCGCCGTAGTGGTTGGTCGTGGGAAAGCCCTGTATGTGGAGCCTGCCAAAGCCGCCCGTGGCTATGACAACGGCCTTTGAGCGCACTATGTAATATTCTTTGGTTTCAAGGTTATAAAGCACCGCTCCGCAAGCGGCGCCTTTTTCGTCAAGTAAAAGCTCAACGGCAGGGGAGAATTCAAGCACCTTGATGCTTTCGGCGCGGTTTTTCGCTTCGTCCCTTAGAACGCGCATTATTTCAGCGCCGGTCATGTCTCCGGCGGAATGCATTCTTTTTCTGCTCGTGCCGCCGCCGTGCCTTACTACCATTCTGCCGTCGGCGTGTTTGTCGAACATCATGCCGAGGTCTTCAAGCCAGTGGATTATAAGCGGCGCGTCGTTTGCCATCGCGGCTACAAGCTCCGGCCTGTTGGAAAAATGCCCTCCGCCGATTACGTCAAGATAATGGTAGTAAGGCGAGTCGCTCTCCTGATCGGCGGCCTGTATGCCGCCTTCGGCCATAACGGTATTCGAGTCGCCGTGGCGGAGCTTATTGGAAATTATTACTTTAAGGCCTTTATCCGCCGCCGCGAGCGCCGCGGCGGTGCCTGCGCCGCCGGCGCCTATAACGAGCAAATCCGTTTCATAGTCGGCTTTTGAAAGGTTTATTTTTTTTGTGTCGAGCCTGCTTGTT
Source organism: bacterium (assembly GCA_004298725.1). Classification (GTDB taxonomy): domain Bacteria; phylum Desulfobacterota; class GWC2-55-46; order GWC2-55-46; family GWC2-55-46; genus SCQA01. The sequence goes on along the minus strand of SCQA01000094.1, from coordinate 11,623 downwards.
GATTCAAGCGCGAAGGCTACTTCTTCCGGCATTATTGTGCCGATATTCGGCCCTACGGCAACGGCGCGCCTGCCTTCTTCCTTGAAGTCGGGGTGGTAGTTGTCAAGCCACTTCTTCCTCTCGTCCATGGTGAGGGCTGGAAAGTGCTCGCCGCGCCTTGCCTTCTCGACCCTCGCGGGCCTCGTGGCTTCCACCTTTTTTATAAGTTCTTTAAGTTCCGGCGTATATCCGCTCATCGTATTCTCCTGTGGCTTGGCTCTTACAGCTTAGACGTGTCCTTCGGCATCCATTTGCCCGGCTCGGCAAGGTCAGGTTCTCTCTCGCGTTCCACGTATAGCTTCTTGACGTCTTCCTGCTTCATCCCCTCAAGCTCTTTAAGCAGTTTTTCGTACTTGCCGCTTTTTATTTCTTCAACGCGTTTTTTCAAGTGCTCTGCTTTAGGCAGAATATGCTTTCCGTAAACCCTTCTTACGAACATGGCCGCCGTGAACTGCGAAATCTGCGCCGGACAGCGCGAGGCGCAAAGCCCGCACATGACGCAGTCAAAGCTCTTTATTGCCGCGCCTTTTAAATCGCCGCGTTTCATAAGGGCGATGTAATCCATTACGTCTATGTCCATGGGGCAGGTTCTTGAGCATGTGCCGCAACCCACGCACTTGAAGACCTCCGGGTAGAGCTTTCTAAGTTCTTCATGCGGGGTTCCCTGCATGTTTTCCAGTTTGTAATCCGGCCTGTTGGCGGGGAAGAACGGCAACTGCATTATTATCATGCCCGGTTCGGCTACCGTCTGGCAGGCAAGTCCGGAGCGCAATTTGTAGTCGCCGGTAAAGCGGTAGAAGGTGCCGCACGCGCCGCATATGCCGCCCCTGCACCCGCACCCGCGCACGTACTGATAGCCCGCGTATTCAATCGCTTTCATTATGGTGAGGGTTTCCGGCACCATGTATTCCCGCCCCATTATGTATATGGCAATCATCTTCGCTCCGGCGGGAGGAATTGTCCTGTCGCCGGTCGCAAGCGGTTTCTGTTTTTTATTGTCGTCTGCCATGGTTAAGCTCCTAAAAGTCGTTATACATCTTTTTTACTCCGGCGGCGGTGTAGACCGGGCCTTCTTTGCATATATACACGTCGCCCACGTTGCACCTGCCGCATTTGCCCACGCCGCACTTCATCTTGTTTTCAAGCGTTGTGTAGACCTGTTCGTCGTTCCAGCCGAGTTTTTTGAGCGTGGCAAGCACGAATTTTATCATTATAGGAGGGCCGCAGGTTACGGCAATTGAATTTTCAGCTTTTGGCGCGGCCTCTTCAAGCACCGTCGGCACGAAGCCTGTTTTGCCCTTCCACTCAGGCGTCTCTCCGCCCGGGTCAACGGTTTGTATGAGTTTTACGTCAGGCCTGCCGCCCCAGTGTTCAAGCTCGTTTTTATAGACGAGGTCGGCAACTGTTTTTGCGCCGTAAACGATTGTAATGTTCCCGAAGTCTTCCCTTCTGTCAAGGCAGTTCCATATGACCGAGCGTACCGGCGGCAGGCCGATGCCTCCGGCGATAAAGACAATGTTCTTGCCCTTCCATTCGTCCAATGGGAACCAGTTGCCGTAAGGGCCGCGAAAACCCATTGTGCCGCCTATGGAAAGCTCGTCAAGCCCGCCTGTTACGCGGCCTGTTCTTCTGAACGTGCATTGAATATAGCCCTTGCGCGTCGGCGACGACGCTATGCAAAAAGTCGACTCTCCGAGGCCGAAGGCCGAGTACAGGCCGAATTGGCCTGCCTTGAAGTCGAAAGCCTCGCGCACGGCTTTGTCCTTAAACACAAGGCGGTAGCTTTTAACGTCCGGTGCTTCGTCGTAGATATCTTCTATTGTAACAAGCTGAGGCAGATAAATATTATTCATAACGGTTATTTCGACAGCGCCTCCATCACTTCGGTTATGTCAAGCCTTACCGGACAGACGCGTACACATCTGCCGCAACCGACGCAACCTGTTGAGTTAAACTTTTCAGGGTAAATGTGCATTTTGCACATGAACCTGTTACGCCACCTTTTAAACTGCGTGTCGCGCGGGTTGTGGCCGCTTGCGTGCAGGGTAAAGGCGTCGAACTGGCAGGAGTCCCAGTTCTTTCTGCGCTCGCCTTCAATGGCCGTGCCTTCGTCGGTTATGTCGAAGCAGTGGCACGTCGGGCAGACGTATGTGCATGCCCCGCAACCGATGCACTTTCTCGTAAGCTCCGCCCAGACATGGTCTTCGTAATGGCCGGTCTTTTTAAGGCGCTCTGAAATTTTATCAAGGTCAATGCCATTTATTTCTTCCGGCATGACGAGTTTTTTTGTTTGCGCGTCTTTTGGCGCGTTTTCAAAGGTATTGCCGTGTTTTGCCATAAATGCTTTGCCTTTTTCAGTTGCGCCGTGAGCAAGGTAATCGCCGCTGACGGTTTCTTTAAGGTAAATATCCGAGCCTTCGGTTGATTCCGGCGAGATGTTTACGGTGGTGCAAAAGCACGCCTCATCCGCCTTTGTGCAGGCAACGGTTATGATGATTAATTTTTCCTCGCGCTTTGTGTAGAATTCGTCAATAAAGTCCCATGTAAATACCGAACGGAGCGATTTAAGGCTTGCGGCCTCGCAGGGGCGTGCCCCGAAAACGACAGTCTCAGCCGGGGTTAATTCAACGCCGTGCATCTCGGAGCCTTCTCTTGAAACCGAGTATTCGGCAATGACTTCCGTTTGCGGAAAGAGAACCTCTTTATAAGAGTTTCTTGCGAGTATGTAGTCAGAGGCCATATCTTCATGCTTTGTCACGGCCTTGAAGACGACTTGGCGCGCGTCCGTAACAGGCGCAATCCAGCGGCCTCCGTCAGCTTTGACAGAGGTTATGAGTTTATCAAGGTTTTCTTTTTTTAAAAGTTTTTCAACTGTCTTCGCCATCTCTCGCGCCTTTGTTCCATTTCGTAAAAGGCGGCGTATCAATTACCGATAACCGGTAATTGATAACCGTCTTTTTTTAACTTACTTTATGAAGTTGTCTTTGTCATCCGGGCTGAAGACTATCATCGGCGGATGCGTTTTTTCGTCGTAGCCGGACTCAAAATTAAAAGCGTCTTTCACAACAAGTATCATCTTCTGATTTATTAGGTTCAGCGGTATATTTACAGGGCACGCCCTTTCGCACTCGCCGCAAAACGTGCATCTGCCCACAAGGTGCATGGCTCTTGTGAGGTTCCACGATAGATTGCCTCTCGGGTGCGCGCTTGTCTCTATCCACTGCGGCATGTTCTTTTCCGCTATGCACCTCTCGCAGTAGCAAAGCGAGCAGACCTGCCTGCACGCGTAGCACTTTACGCACCGTGAAAATTCATTTATCCAGAAGCCCCATCGCGCTGACTGGTCTTTGGAGTCAATGTCTTTTATCTTGTCAAAGACCATGCCGGTTGGTTTTTCCGGCGGCACAAAGGTTGACTTTTCGCCGATTATAACGTCCGCCACGTGCGGGTTCCTTACTCCGCAGTTGTGGCACTTCGTTGGCATGATTTGCGGCAAAAGCTCGCCTTTCCATAGTTCTTGTTTATATACCGTGCCTTCGCAGACCATGCCGATTATAAAAACGTCCTCGCGCTGTAATTGCGCTTCGGTTATAAGCACCACGATGTTTTTTATGTCGCAACCCTTGGCGATTATCGCGGGCTTGCCGAGGGCTTGTATGTCTTTAAACTTCCTCGTAAGATAGACGGACAGGTTGTTGACGCAGAGCGGATTGAAGACGAGCCTGTCCGCGTCTTCCGGTTTTGTTATGAACACCGGAGTCGTCCTTGTTTTTGAGCGGTTCCAGCCGTAGCCGATTACCACTTTTACGGCGCCGGTTTCAAGAAGCTCTTTTGCTTTTTTTCTTAAAATGTTTTCCATTGCCTGTTTTTTATTTAAAATCAAAACCGATGTAGTTTGGCTTTTCAAGGTTAGCGGCCATTGTCCAGAAGTAAGCTACGCCCCTTTGTATTCTGAAAGGCGTCCACATGGCGTTGTCGTGCGTGCCGATGATGTTTTTAAGCCACTGGGTCTTTTTGAATATTTCCTCTTTTTCTTTCATGTCCGTTATGAACTCGACTTCGCCCGCAATTCGCATCGAGCGCATTTCTTTAGGCGAAAAGAAGCAGACTTCGGTCTTGGGGTTTTTCTGAAGTTGGCCGTACATGCCTTTAAAGTTGCCTGTTGTAAAATAAAAACCCTGTTCATTAGAAAACATCAGGTGCATGCCGCGCACCCTCGGCTGGTCGCCCTCAACTGTGGCCAGGAAGCAACGCGGGTTTTCGTTAGTGAATTTTACGCACTCGGCGATTGAAGTATTCATCAGTTTACCTGCACCCTAAGCTTCATGCACTTTACCGAATTAAGTGACGCGCCTTTTTCTTTTACGTGTTTTGTTACGGCGTCTTTCAGGTTTCTTAAAGCGTCGTCGGAATTTTTACCGACTGATTCCACGGAGAGGTCCGGGCATAACGCCCTGTAAGTGCCGTCTTCGTTTTCAATTATTACCGCGTTAACGGATATTTCATTTGCCATGCGACGCTCCCTCTTTGTTTGCGCGGCTTAGTTACAGGCTGGCTTTTTCCTTCAGCCCCTTGTATTCCATGAACGGCCCTATTTTCTTTATTTCATCGGTTATGCCGTTTATCAGGTCAACCCACTTGATGGCCTCTGACGCGGATACCCATGAAAAATGAAGCCTTCTCATGTCAATGCCCGTAAACTCCATAAGGTTTTTAAAGCCTATCCAGCGGCGCCTTGCGTGGTAATTGCCGGTGGTGTAGTGGCAGTCTCCGGGGTGGCAACCGGAGACGAGCACTCCGTCCGCGCCGTTTTCAAAGGCCTTGATGATAAATAGCGGGTCTATCCTGCCGGTGCAGGGGAGCTTAATTATCCGCACGTTCGGCCTGTATTCCATCCTGCTCGTTCCGGCAAGGTCGGCGCCGGCATAGGTGCACCAGTTGCACACAAAGGCCATTATTTTAGGCTCGAAGCCGCAGGATTCTGTTTGCTCAGTATGTTCCGTCATTATGATAAATCCTTGATTATAATATCAGCAGTCTGACAAGCTGTAATGAGGCCGTGGCGTTAAAACGCGTTTATCGCCGCAAAAACCTGCTCATCCGTGTATCCGCGCAGGTCAATTGACTTGCTTCTGCAAGCGGCAACGCACACGCCGCACCCCTGGCACACGCCTTCGTTCACCTTCGCAAGCCATTTTGTTATTACGCCCTGCCTGTTTTTTACCGCGTCTCTTTCAATGGCAGAATACGGGCAGGCGGTTAAACAGTCCCAGCACGAGTTGCAGGTAACCTTGTTTACAATGGCCGTTATCGGTTCTCTTGTCATTTCATCCGCTGAAAAAAGAGAAAGCACCTTGCTTGCCGCGGCGCTACCCTGAGCAACCGAGTCCGGTATGTCCATGGGCCCCATGCATGTTCCGGCAAGGAATATGCCCGCGGTGACGGTCTCGACCGGTTTAAGCTTGGGGTGGTACTCGTTGTAAAACTTGTATTTGTCGTAGCCTATGCTGAGCTTCTGCGCAAGCGTGTCCGCGCCGTCTCTTGAAATTATGGCGGTTGCAAGTACGACCATGTCGGCTTCTATTTCCACCTGATTGCCTGAAAGGGTGTCCGCGCCCTGCACAAGTACCTTGCCGTCGCGTTCATATACGCGCGACACGCGTCCTCTTAAATACATCGCGTTGTCGTGCTCTATGGCGCGCCTTACGAATTCTTCGTAGCGTTTTCCGCCGGCCCGGATGTCCATGTAGAAAACATATGACTGGCCGTGGTGCACCTTGTGGCTGTAAAGCATGGTGTGCTTTGCCGTGTACATACAACATACCTTTGAGCAGTATGATACGCCTTTTTTCTCGTCCCTTGAACCGGCGCACTGGATAAAGACTACGCTTCTTGGCACCTTGCCGTCGGACGGCCTTTTTATTTCTCCGCCAGTGGGGCCGGAGGCTGACGCAAGCCTTTCAAACTGCATACCGCTTATAACGTCTTTTATCCGTCCGTAGCCGTATTCGCCGAAGCGTTCGTTGGGCATAAGCTGGTAGCCGGTTGCCACTATAATTGCGCCCGCTTCCACGGTGACTATTTTATCTTCCATCTTGAAGTCGATGCACTTCGGCCCGCAGACTATGGCGCACACGCCGCATTTGTCTTTTTGAATTTTGGTGCAGTTGGGCGCGTCTATTACCGGCACGTTCGGCACGGACTGTGGAAAGGGCGTGTAAATGACCTTCCTCTTGGTCATGCCAAGTTCAAAGGCGCTATCCACCTTGAACGGACACTTTTCAATGCACTCTCCGCAACCGGTGCAACGCTCTTCGTCAACGTATTTTGATTTACGCCGTATCTGCACCGTGAAGTTGCCGATGTAGCCGTCAACCTTTTCAATTTCAGAATACGTATAAAGCGTTATTCTTTCGTGAAGCTCGGCCTCGACCATCTTCGGCGTGAGGATGCACTGCGAGCAGTCCATGGTTGGGAAGGTTTCGGAAAGCCGCGCCATGTTGCCGCCGATTGACGGCTCTTTTTCGACGATAATTACGTCAACCCCGCCTTCGGCTATGTCAAGCGCCGCCTGTATGCCTGCTATGCCGCCGCCTATTACAATGGCCTTCTTTTTAACGGGTATCTTTATTTTGGCCAGCGGCTTATTTTTTTTAAGCCGCTCTATCGTCATTCTCGTAAGGTCGGCGCTTTTAAGCGTGCCGGCTTTTTTGGTTTTGTCGTGATGCACCCACGAGCATTGCTCGCGTATGTTGGTTATTTCGCACTGATAAGGGTTAAGGCCCGCTGATTCGCACGCTTTTCTGAAGGTCTTTTCGTGCATGTGCGGAGAGCAGGCCGATACGATTACGCCGTCAAGTTTGTTGTCCTTGATGGCGTTTTTAAGCATATCCTGCCCGGGTGACGAGCACATGAACTTGTAGTCGCAGGCAAATACGACGCCCGGGAGGTTTTTCATCTCCTCGGCGACTTTTTTTGTGTCAACCGTGGCGGCTATGTTATTTCCGCACTGACAAACGAAAACGCCTATTCTTGGCATAAAAATCCTCTTCTATTGCTCTTCAATCAATTGCCGCGTGTATCGCCCATAAAACCAGCCTATAACAACCCCTTTTTCTTCAGTAAAGGCCGTGCGTCCCATTGGTTCTTGTCAAAGCCGAGGCCTGCTTCATTCTGACCGAGCGCAAGGCCGAGAAGCTGGGTAAAATATACGATAGGCACGTTCTTGTAGCCCGGGGTTGACTCCGCCACCTTAGGTTGACTCTTTTCAAGGTTATAATGGCAAAGCGGGCAAGTGGTTACTATTATTTCGGCCCCGCTGTTGACTGCCGACGTCATTACGTTGCCGGAAAGTCTTGTGACGATATCTTCGTTGTTCATGGCAAGGTGCGCGCCGCAACATTCTATTTTATTTGGAAATGTTACCGGCTCGGCGCCAAGCGCTGTAACAAGGTTTTCCATTATCATTGGCGCTTCGGAGTCGTCAATGCCCATGTCCTCAAAAGGCCGGAGTAACATGCAACCGTAGTATGAAGCGGCTTTTAAGCCGTTAAGCGGTTTTTTAACCGCCTTTTTTACCTTTTCAAAGCCTATTCTGTCCCTCAATATTTCAAGGAAGTGTATTATATTAAGGCTTCCGTCATAGTCGGCCTCTATAAAACCGTTTATGGTTGAGCGGCGCTCTTTGTCGTCTCTAATTACTTTGTTTGTGCGTTTCAATACGTTGTAGCAGACAGAACAGAGCGTGGTCAGCGTGTCGCCGGCGAGCCTTGCGTTTGACAAAACCTTTGCCGGAGCCGTAAGAGCGATGATATTATCCGGCGTAAGCGGAAATGTCGCGCCGCAACAGTTCCACTGCGGTAGCTCGGCAAGTTCAAAGCCCATGGCAAGGGCAGATGTCTTTGCGGACAAGTCGAAGTCCTTGGCAACGGTATTCAAAGTACAGCCTGGGTAGTAGGGTATCTTCATTTTAATAAAGGGCACCTCTATAAATTGCTCTTTTTCCCGATCTCTTTGTTAGGACGAAATAAAAATGCTCACATATTCGCATATATGTTCCGCTTTTTATTTCATCCTGCCTCGACCTCGGAAAAAATTTCTAATTTTTAGAGACACCCTAAAGTGATTAGTGGTTAGTGTATGGTGATTAGCAGAGAAACGTTCAACCAACTAAACGCCGGCTACTAATCACGTAGCGCAATATACCCAAAATTCAGCTTACGAACTTTCTGAAACCGCAAACTATAGCCTGTTGGGGCGCTTTTTCAAGAAAGCGCGCGGATATTTCCTTAACGCCGTAGTGATCCTCGCCTTTTCTAAGCACCATCTGGCGGAGGCCCTCAAGCACGTTCGCCACACTGCAACCCTGCGGGCAACGCGCGTAGCATTGCAAACACCCGACGCAGACCCACAAAGAGTTCGCCTTCATTACGTCGTCAAACATGCCAAGTTGAAGAAAGCGCATTATCTGTGTCGGCGGTATATCCATTGCGAATGACACTGGGCAACCTGCCGAGCATTTGCCGCACTGGTAGCACCGTTTAAGCTCTTCGCCTGTTACGCGTTCAAGCTGGTTTATCTCACTGCCTTCAATGGCTGACTGCGCGAGCTTTATCTTCATCAGACGGCCTTCCTGTATTTTTGAGTGCCTTGCGTAAAGAGGTCTCCGCCCATTGAGTCGTTTACGACTATCGCGGGAAAGTCAACGACCTCGAGCCGCCTTATGGCCTCGGCGCCGAGGTCGTCGTATGCGATAATTTCAGCTTTTTTTATGCACTTTGAAATAAGCGCCGCGGCTCCGCCGACAGCGGCCATGTAAACGGCCTTATGCTTCTTCATGGCGTCAAGCACCTCTTCGGAGCGTTGTCCCTTGCCGAGCGTCGCTTTTAACCCAAGCTCAAGAAGGCGTGGGGTGTAAGCGTCCATTCTGCCGCTTGTAGTCGGCCCGGCCGAGCCTATAACCTGCCCGGGTTTTGCCGGAGTCGGCCCGACGTAATATATGACTTGTCCTTTTAAGTCAAACGGAAGTTTTTCGCCTTTATCAAGTAACGCAATAAGCCTTTTGTGCGCCGCGTCCCTTGCCGTGTATATCACGCCGGTTATCAAAACATTGTCTCCGGCTTTAAGTTTGTCAATGTCAGCGGAGGTAAAAGGAGGCGTTATGCGTATAGGTTCGGTCATTATATAATTACCTCTTTGTGCCTGCTTGCGTGGCACTGTATGTTCACTGCCACTGGAAGGCTTGCTATGTGGCATGGATGCGCCTCGATATGCACGGCAAGAGCCGTAACAGTGCCGCCAAAGCCCATAGTGCCAATGCCAAGGTTGTTAATAGCGGTATGAAGGTTTTGTTCAAGCTCCCTTAGCGCGTTATCCGGGTTAGGGCTACCGATGTGCCTTAAAAGGGCTTTTTTGGACAGTATCGCGCATTTTTCAAAGTTGCCGCCTATGCCTACGCCGACGATTATCGGAGGGCAGGGGTTTCCGCCGGCGTTTTTTACAGTCTCGACGACAAACTTTTTTATGCCGTCTATTCCGTCAGCAGGTTTCAGCATGGCAAGTTTGCTCATGTTCTCGCTTCCGGCGCCTTTCGGGGCAAGTTTTATCTTTATCTTGTCGCCTTCAGTCATGCTGATGTGAATGATGGCGGGTGTGTTGTCGTTGGTATTGAGTCTTGTTAAAGGGTGGCAGACGGATTTTCTTAAATATCCGTCTTTGTAGCCTTGCCTGACGCCTTCGTTAATCGCCTCTTCGAGAGGGCCGTTAATATGCGCTTCTCTTCCGTATTCCACGAAAAACACGGCTATGCCGGTGTCCTGGCATATAGGCAGGTCTTCTTTGCCGGCTATTTCAAAGTTTTCTATTATCTGGCCAAGCGAACTTTTACCGAGAGGCGATTCTTCGGCCTTTACAGCGCTTCTTATAGCCGCTACAACGTCGTCTTCAAGGTAGTAAGCCGCGTTTATGCAGAGCTTCCTGACCTTTTCGATAATTTCCGTTGTTTGTATCGTTCTCAAGAAGACTCCTGAAATGACTGGGAATAGTGAATGGTGAATTGTAACTGCTCATAATTCACCTGTAACCGATGCCCGTACACTGATAACTGATTTATATCTTCAAATCGTCAATAAGTTTTTTGACCGCTTGCACGGAGTTGTCAAACGCCGCTTTTTCTTCAGTCTCAAGCGAAACTTCAAATATTTCCTCAACGCCGCCCGCGCCAAGTTTTGCCGGCACGCCTATAAACATATCCTTTACGCCGTATTGGCCAGTGCAGTATGCCGCGCACGGTATAACGCGTTTTTTGTCTTTAATTATTGCTTCGCACATTTCAGCGGAGGCCGCGGAAGGCGCGTAAAAGGCCGAGCCTGTCTTTAAAAGCCCCACTATTTCGCCGCCTGCGCCGCGCGTCCTTTTCATAATGGCGTCGAGTTTGTCTTTTGGCATAAGCTGGCTTATCGGTATGCCTGATACCGTAGAGTACCTTTTAAGCGGCACCATTTCATCCGCGTGGCCGCCGATTACTATTGTATGAACGTCTTCAACGGAAACGCCAAGCTCAAGCGCTATGAACGCCCTCATGCGCGCGCCGTCAAGCGCGCCGGACATGCCCATAACTTTGTTCGGTTTTAGCCCGCTGTACTTCCACGCGGCGTAAACCATTACGTCAAGCGGGTTTGTCACCACTATAAGGTGCGCGTTCGGCGAATATTTGACTATTGACTCAACCACGGTTTTTACTATGCCGAGGTTGGTGTTTATAAGGTCGCTTCTTGACATGCCCGGCTTTCTCGGTATGCCCGCGGTTATTATTACTACGTCGGAATTTGCCGTGTCTTTATAATCGTTAGTACCCGTTATTCTTGAGTCAAACCCTTCAATGGGAGCGGCTTCGGTAAGGTCAAGCCCCTTGCCCTGTGAAACGCCTTCAACGATGTCTATAATGACAACGTCGCCAAGTTCCTTTTGCGCCAGCCACAACGCCGTATTCGCGCCGACGTGGCCCGCTCCTACAACCGTTATCTTTTTACGGGGCATTTATGCTCTCCTGAAGTCATTTTGTTTTTAAGGGTACCTCTAAAAATCGCCCTTTTTTCCGATCTCTTTGTTAGGACGAAATAAAAATGCTCACATATTCACATATATGCTCCGCTTTTTATTTCGCCCCGCCTCGACCTCGGAAAAAATTTCTAATTTTTAGAGACACCCTTAAGGTTGTTTGTAAAGTCTACCCCTGAAATTTATGTACTGCGTTGATTTGCAGACGTTAAAAATTTGCTACTGCTTTTTTTGCATTGGCTTGAACTTTTATAGCTGAGAGTTCTTCAGCTTAATGATTGTTTTAAAGATATTTTAGCGATAACGCGCATTATACCGCCGGTAACAAGCGTTTATACAGCTTTTTTTTGACTAAGCGCGTGCCACGCCTTCATTGTATACAGTATACAAAAAAAGCGGCTCTGTCAAGGTTTTTCAGGCGCGGTATTTTTCGGCATTAGGCTGGTTTGTTTTTCCGGCGGGCGATCGGCTATGTATGGTAAAAAACGCGGTATGGGCAATAAATATCAACGTAAGCGAAATGTTG
>SCQA01000093.1 GCA_004298725.1 bacterium | reverse complement strand
GTCAAAATCTCTTCGAGCATAAGCCTTGTGGTTGAATCGCCAAGCTCGGCGCATAGTTTTATATGAGCTTTATAACGCTCTATTGCTTCGTTTTCTCCGTCAAGATCGTCTTTAACCATTGATTTTAATTCGCCGCCGCGCTTTACCGAAGCTGGTTTTTGCACGGGATCTCCACCAAGATAGACTATCCTTTCGGCAAGAAGTTCGGCGTGCTTCATCTCGTCAACGCCTGTTTTTTTGAAGATTTCAAGGATTGCCGGGCTGTCAATGCCCTCTCCCTCATAGTGATGCCCCATATACTGGAGTATCGCGGCAAGCTCGTAAGCTCTATCAAGATTTAATACGTCTATAATCTTCTTTTTGGCGTCATCTTTGCTTGGCATACATTCTCCTTTTCCTCACGTGATTTTATTCTACAAATTCCTGTTTGCTTATGCAATACAAAAATCCGTACATAAAGTATACACTATAACCTTGAAGTTGTCTTGCCTTGCAACGCGCTTTTTTAGAGGACACGTGTTGTCAAACGCCTTGACTTATCAAATAAAAGTGCTTTAATTTATCTATACTATAGTTATGCGCAGGAAAAATATAGTTAAAATTAAGTGTTAGGCTCAAGGCTTTTCTTTTCACCGACGCTCCGGCGTTTAACGCTTACGCAAGCGCAAGCATACAACAGAAACGCCAGCCCGATTTTCCACCTGACAGTTCCACGGCTTAACATCTTGTCAACTGACACATCCATCGAGAGATACAATAGCTTTAAAAGAAAAGTGGCAAATTGCCGCCATGCCCGCGCCGTTTAAAAAGGACTGACTAATGAAGTTCTCATTAAAGCTAACAATTCTTTTCTCGGTTATAGTTCTCATCTCAATTGTTGTCATATCGTACTTCGTCTATTCGTCAACCACAAAAATAGTTCAAGACGAAATAAACTACACTTTGAAAGACATCGCAGAGAACTCCATGGACAAAATAGAGCGAATGCTCTACGAAAGGTACTCGGACATCGAATATCTTACGACGGACCCGGTCATAAACTCCGGCACGGCCACGCCAAAAGAGCTGACAGCGAGGCTTGCCGAATTCAGGAGCAAGTACAGGATATACGCCTCGTTATCGTTTTTCAATAATGACAGAGTTCGCGTGGCTGACACGTCCGGCGAAGGCATCGGCAAGAAGCACGCGTTTGCCGATTACTGGGAAGACCTTGCCAAGGGCGACGTCGTCGTCATGCGCATATCAAAATCAGAATCACTTGGAGACCTGTTTTTTCATTTCGCCTCAATTGTAAGAAACAAAAAGGGCATGCCAATAGGCGTTGTGGTGTCAAGGCTTCCCGTAAATGAAGTCATTAAGATAATGAACCAGACTACCATTGCCCGTTTCTCAAAGGAAACAATGGAGGTGAACCTGCTTGACAAGGACGGCTATATCATATTTTCAAACCGAAACGCTGTCAGCACGGAGAAAGAAAAGCTTTACGACTGGATATTCACGAAAAACAGCATTGACTCGGGCATGTCGTCCGGTATAGTAAGGCACGGCGGCTCGCATCAGGACGAAATAACGGCTTTTGCCACTGAACGCGGCTTCGCGAACTTCAAAGGGAACGGCTGGACGCTCGCGCTTGAAGTTCCGGCAACAATCGCTTTTGCGCCGGCCATAGAGCTGAGGGATAAAATCATCGTCATCTTCGCCGCAATAGGCGCGCTGTCAATAATTATAGTCGCGGTCTTTGCGAGGAGAATAACAAAACCCATTAAGAAATTATCCGAACTGTCAGTGGAAATAGGCAAGGGAAACCTCTCAGCCGTTACCGCGATAAAAGTAACCTCGCGCGACGAAGTAGGGCTTTTAGCAAAGTCATTCAACCAAATGGTGGACGGCCTAAAGGAGTCGCGCGAAAAACTTCTTACATACAGCATTGAGCTTGAAGACAAGGTAGCTGAAAGAAGCAAGGCCATAAGCGACGCTAATTCCAAGCTTCAAAACGAGCTTTTCGAGCGTCAGATGGCGGAGGAAGATCTCCGTCAGATGAAAAACAGGCTTGAAGAAACAGTTAACATGAGAACCGCTGAGCTTAAATACGCAAACGACGAACTGAGCCTCAGAGCCAAGTCCCTCGAAGAACGGAATAAAGAAATCAATCTGCTCGGCCAGATGAATAACCTTCATCAGGTTTGCAACACCATCCAAGAGGCGTCGCTTGTTCTGGTTAAATTCGTGTCGCAGATATTTCCAACCGACTCCGGCGAAGTCTGCCTTATAAACAACTCAAATAACCTGCTTGAACCGGTGTGCGCGTGGGGGCAGGAAAATAACCCCGAACTTGGCGCGTTCAACCCGGACGACTGCTGGGCGCTCCGCCGCGGCCAGCCGCATATTCACAAGCCGAACAGTTCGGACCTTCTCTGCAAGCACTGCGGCGTAGACGCCGCCGCGTATATCTGCATTCCGATGATAGCGCACGGCGAAACGCTGGGCGTATTTCATTTAATGGCAAACGAAACCGAGGGGCTTTTTAACTCGCAGGGAATCATCGCGGAAAAATTAGCCCTTACGCTGAGGGTTGCGGAGCACATAGCGCTGTCGCTTTCAAATCTTAAACTCAGAGAAGCGCTCCGCGCAATGTCAATACGGGACACCCTTACCGGACTTTACAACCGGCGCTATATGGAAGAGACTTTAAAGCGCGAGATAAGCCGCTCCCGCAGGAAAGGAACCGCCATCGGCATAATAATGACGGACATTGACTTCTTCAAAAAGTACAACGACACCATGGGGCACGACGCCGGAGACGCTCTGCTAACAGAACTCGGCAAGTTCATCCTGAAGAACATCAGAGACAGCGACGTGGCCTGCCGTTACGGCGGCGAGGAATTCATAATAATCATGCCTGAGGCAACGCTTAACACCGCGCTGAGGCGCGCTGAATTTCTCCGCGAAAACGTAAAACTTTTAAAAACTTCGCACATCGGTAGCGGCATGTCCGGCCAGATTACGCTGTCCTTTGGCGTAGCGGTCTTTGAAAGCGGAACGGCTACAATCGAGGGCGTGCTTAAAGCCGCTGACAACGCCCTTTACAAAGCGAAAAGAACCGGCAGAAACTGCGTGGTTACGGCCGACATTATGTCTAATGAACATGAGCCGGAAGCCTGATATAGACATGCTTTTTTCAAATTAACGATACCGCCCCCTTTACTGCCACAAACTTTGTGCTACAATAATATATAAGATGTTATAAACAGCCTTTAACGTCGCGTTGCCGCGCTGAGAAATAATAAAACCTTGAGCAATGAGAGGCTATGTATGGAAAAGCAAAGCGTCGCAGTGATTGAAACCGTGCCGCATCTACCTGTGCCTCTTGGCACGGAACTCTTGATTGAAATAATGAAACTCAACCTGCGGATTAAAAATTCCCTCGTTGGCATGGAAAAGGGCGAGTTCGTTCTTACTAAAACCTCGGCCTCGGACCTTGTCGGCACCTTCAGAAGCGATTCAGTGCGCGACAGTGAAATAAACATAAGCTACTTTCACGACAGCACTGTTTACGGATTTAAATCTTCCGTGCTGAACGTCGTTTCATCTCCGTCGAGGCTTTTTTTCCTTGCCTACCCTAAAAAAATCGAGGAAATACGCATGCGCCACAGCATGCGCTACGAATGCATACTCCCGGCAACCACCATGATAGGCAACGAAATTGTTTCAATGGTAATAATTGACATAAGCGCCGACGGTTGCCAGTGCATTATCAAAACATCCATTGCAAAAAAAGACGCTCTCTCAAAACTTATTCAATTGAACAGGATGATAGAAATGATGGTTGTCTTCCCTGGCGCGGAGCGCAAATGCAGAATACGAGGCAAAATACGCACTATGGGGCAGGACCTTGACAAGATTAAGATTGGTGTGCACTTTGACGACATGTTGCCTGACGCAAAATCGGAATTCGATTGTTTCATAGCTCTTGTAACTGAATTCAAGCCTGAGTGACTTGCCGGAATAGTCAACCCTGTTTTTGTGCCACGGCTTTTCTTAATCCCAGCTGAATGAAATAACACAAATTCATATTGCGGCAATCGCGTAAATTTTGCCGTCGGCAACGCATTGCCGTCAAATACAACACTGCGTACTTAACATTGTGAAGGGTTAATAAGCAGTAGCCGCATATGTCACTTAGTCCTTTCGCGGTCAATCGCGCGCCGCGCTTAAAATTTTTAAAAAACGCGCTTGGCTTTTGCCGCGTTCAAGCGTTAGTAACCGGAAAAAACGGTTTAGATTCGTGTAAGGCGCGTTTCAACAAGCGAAGGCGGCGGCAAGACACACTGCGTAGTCCTTTGTGTATGAAATTGATAGAACCGGCGCGGCTATGCGCCTGAAAGAACAGGGGTTGGCTATAACCGGCCTGCCGGCGCGATCAGTGACTATTTCAATGGCGTGCTCTTCACGCGTAGTTTTCCAACTGCCTTTTCTTAAAAGCCCGGCAACGGCGCGATACGCGGCGGCCCTGCCGGCGGCCTCAACGGCTTGCCGCCTTAAAAAAATCTCTCCGCCATGTTCTCCGCTTGGAGCGTTCTGTTTATTGTCAAAAAAACTTACCACCCGCGCATCAGGGCAGACACGCGCCACGCCGGCGCTTCTTATAATACGCGCTCCGTGTTGATTGCTCATAATCACGCCTGTTGTGACGTTTCCGTTAGACTCTGAAAAAATCATTTTAACGCTTGAATAACCGCATTTCAAAAACGCTTCGCTTGCCCTGCCAAAAAACCTGAATGACGCGCTTTGTCCGGTTAATGCAGGGCGCGTTATCGAAACTTCTATTTCATCCGCGCCCACCGGGCCGCCAAGCCATGATGAACCAAACGCCTTTAAAAACGCTTCTTTGAAGGTAAAGTACCCGCAAAGGAGGTCTTCATTTTGCGCGATATCTTTAAGCTCGTTAGTGTTAAAAACCCACAATGGAGCCGCGCCGCGCTCCATAAGCTTTTTCATGCGCCGTTTGTTGGTTATATCTACGCCGCAGGAAAGAAGCACGCCTGTGTTATATGATAGCATCACATCTTTTCAGCCTTGCTCGCATGGCCTGTTTTTAGGGTCTTCGTTAAAATATGCTGTGCGCGCTAAAACCTTGCTTATTTGCAAGTATCTTCATATCGCCGCGCTTAAAAGGGCGAATATAAGACACAACCGATTAAATTTTATTCGGGCTGTCGAAGTCAAAAACACCGTGCGGGAAAATGGATTTAGATGCAGGGTTGCCGCGCAAGCCCGTCGCCAACCCCAAGCGACTGTCCCGTCAACGCGAAACTTCGACAGCCCGGATAAAACACCGGCTATCGGCAAAGGCTAATGTCTGTTATGCCGAGTAGCGACAAGTTCCGAAAAAACTTTGATTCAGAGCCAAGCGCAGAGCCTCGCTCTGCCGGCGCGCCTCTTCAGCCATCGCTCGCTTGCGTCTAAACTCTTGCCTTAAAATCCGGCAAATTCCCTTCATATACGCATTCCAGAGGGCCTTTTACCGCGCCTGCGATTCGTTTCCATGCTTCGTTAAGCAAGTCCGGCTCCACGAGGTTGTTTTGCGTAGCGCGCAAAAATGCGCCAAGAAGAAGCTCAAAGAACCTTTTTCTAAGCGACTCATGATTCTCATCGTCAAGCTCGCTGTCCAGCGAGAATATTTCCTGACGCCTCCACGCTTCAAGGTCGTGCGGGTATTCAAACGCGCCATTTAAAAATTTTGACGGTCTTCCATCGCCCTCGGCGGCTGAATCAGCCATGAGTTTCATAAAACAAAGCAACTGAGAGTAACGGTCCCTGCCGCCGAGAAGGTCTCTTCCGTAGCACCGTCTGCACGACTCTATCGTGGCGTCTACGCCGGCCTGATCAAATAAATAAAACGGGCCGTACGGAAGTAATTCAGATGAGGCTATTTTGTTGGCAAGCTTAAAGCCGACTCTTTTAGCGAGTAAAAACGCCTCTCCGGCCATTGGCATGGCAAGAGCGCTTAAAAGAAAAGCGTTCGTTTCGTCCTGATTAACCGTTAAAAGGCCTATGTCGCGCGCGAAGTTCCCTGCTTTTTTCAAATTTTGCGCTGTAAAAGCTTCGTTGCTTATAAGCTCCGCCACACCTGTTGCCTCGACCGGAAAGAAAAAATGAAGCCCGAAAAACCTGCGCGCATCAATATCCGCCTCTGACAGCTCAGACGGCATAATGGAGGCGGAATTCGTAGCCACTATCGCAGAGCTTTGGGCGGCTTTAAATATCTTCGTAAGCACGGTTTTTTTAATTTCAGCGTTTTCAGCAACGGCCTCGATAATGACGTCGGCGCCGGCAAGCTCAGAATAATCATCCGTTATAAAGATGCTTTCGTCGAGTTTTTGAACCTCGTCCGCTGATTTAATGCCTTGCTTAAAAAGGCGCTTAAGCATCTTATCGGCTTTTTTTCTAAGCTCGTCGGCCTTTTCAGGCGACCCCGCCACCCAAGTAATACGAAGCCCTGCTGTAAAAATATAATCAAAAATAGACATACCCATTCTGCCCGCGCCTACTATGCCCACGTGCCACAAGAAATCGTTAGACGCATCAGTCATGTCAACACCCCTCTTGATTTGCGCGATTTACGCCGCTTGCAAAAAGCGCCCAACCGCACATTGGCTTTTGAGCATAAGACCGATCTTGGTCTGGCGTAGCCGGCACAGACAGCAGTGACGGCTACGCAATTCTCCGGCCTTTTATTCAACAACTTCCTGAACCGCGCTCGAACGCCTGAAAAGCCTTGGGCTTACGCCGATTCTTCTTTTAAAAGTATTGAAAAAATGCGTTCTGCTCTTGTAGCCGATGTATTCCTGAATATCCGAGACCGTGTACGCGGTGTTTTGAAGAAGCTTTTTAGCGGCGTCAAGCCTTACGCCGGTAATGTAGTCTTTGATGGTTATGCCGCAGTCGCTTTTAAATATTTTGCATAAATGCGAGCGCGACACGCCGCAATTATCGGCGAGAAACTCGTCCGTAATCGGCATATTGAAGTTTTTGTGAATTTCGCTGAGGCACCGCATCGTGACAGGGTGAAGCTTTTGCGACTTTACCGGCTCATTCCCTCTTGACATGAACTTCATGTACATGTTGTGCGAGTAATTCCTCAGCGCGGCCACCCTCTCCCTTAAGAGCTTCACGTCGGTTACCGGCTTTTCTATATACCCGGCGACGTTAAGGTTGCATATTTCCTTTGCTCTTTCATGCGTGCTATGGCCGGTAATTATAAGAACCGGAAGCCACGGATGTATCTCGCGTATCTTACGCAATAGGGCCACGCCGTCCGTCTTGGAAAGAACAACCTCCATAATAAGAATGTCTATCGGTTCTTTGAAGAAAAGAAAAAGCTCCCATGCTATATCTGGACGGTCAACAAACTCCAATTCGTAGTCGGCTGATAGCGCCTGCCGAATGGTCTCCTGCACTGCCGGATCATCATCAATTACTATTGCGCGCGGTTTCATTTTCAGGTTGTCTCCCTTGTTATATGAATAACTTCCAAGCATATAAAACTTATACTTTAAAACAAAAATTTAATCAATACTAAAATCAACCCTTAATGTTACTTATTAGGATAATATTTCGTTTTAGCACCTAATTACGCACAAAACTTGTTTATTTTTATTTAAAAAAAAGCAAATAATACACATTATAGTTTAATTAAATCCATTTTGAATTTATTGTAGCAAAACTGTTACATCTTTATCATATATTTGTTTACTAAAATACAGGATAGGCTTGCAAATGCTTCTATCATGTACCATTACGCTGTCAAATCATAAAGATACGCTTGATTAGCAAAACTGTTCACATATTTGAAAATAAATGACGGGTAGCTCTATGCAATGTAAAAAAGCGAATTTTATGCGCTGATTAGATTGTTGCTTTTCAGGTTTTTTTAGTTGATTATTTTGTGTTGCTAAGAATAAGCGCAAATTCGCGGCGGGAGCCGTTGATTGTTCTTGGTCAAACGCGGCAATAAATGTTTTTAAACCGCTTTATATCTCAGCACAAGCTGAGTCTTCCCTACTTAAGTGCAATAAAAAAGGCGGGCCCGTTAGAGGCCCGCCTTCATTCAGCGCAGAACAAGTTATGAATATGTCTATGTACCCATCTCCCATGATGCAAGGTACTTCTTCTGTTCTTTTGTAAGCGTGTCTATCTTAACGCCAAGCGCGGCAAGTTTAAGGCGCGCTATTTCCTTATCAATTTCCTCCGGCACAGTGTAAACCATATTACTGAGCGTACCGCCCTTTTTCACAAGAAAATCGCCGCCAAGAGCCTGATTGGCAAAACTCATGTCCATAACGCTCGCAGGGTGGCCTTCGGCCGCCGCGAGGTTTACAAGCCTGCCTTCGCCAAGCACGCAAACTTTCCTGCCGTTCTTGAGTTCGTACTCCTCGACAAATTCTCTTGCTTCTCTTACGCGCTTTGACGCGGCTTTCAAGCCCACAAGGTCAAGCTCCACGTTAAAGTGGCCGGAGTTGGCTACAATCGCGCCGTCTCTCATCTTGATGAAGTGCTCTTTTCTTATGACGTTCAAATTGCCGGTTACCGTGCAGAAGAAGTCTCCTATCGAAGCGGCCTCGGCTATGGGCATTACGCGAAAGCCGTCCATAACCGCTTCAAGCGCCTTCAGCGGGTCTATTTCAGTCACTATCACGTTGGAACCCATGCCCCTTGCCCTCATGGCCACGCCCTTGCCGCACCAGCCGTAGCCGCATACGACAAAGTTGGAGCCTGCAAGAAGCCTGTTAGTGGCTCTCAGCATTCCGTCAAGCGTTGACTGACCCGTGCCGTAGCGGTTGTCAAAGAAGTGTTTGGTTGAAGCGTCGTTCACGGCGATGACGGGAAACTTCAAAAGCTTGGCCGCGGCAAGGCTTTTAAGCCTTATCACTCCGGTTGTCGTCTCTTCAGTTGAACCGATTATGCCGTCAATCAGATTAGTCCTTTCACTGTGAAGAACGGAAACGAGGTCGGCGCCGTCGTCCATGGTAATGTTAGGCTTCTTGTCAAGCGTAGCGTTCAGATGGCTGTAATACGTCTTGTTGTCTTCGCCCTTTATGGCGAAAACCGGTATTTTAAAGTCCTTTACAAGCGACGCGGCAACGTCGTCCTGCGTACTGAGCGGATTTGAAGCGCAAAGGGTAACGTCCGCTCCGCCCTCTTTAAGCGTAATGGCGAGGTTCGCCGTTTCAGTCGTAACGTGCAGGCACGCCGCAATCTTTACGCCTTTAAGCGGCTTCTTCTTTGAAAAGTTGTCTTTAACCTGGCGAAGCACAGGCATATCAAGCTCAGCCCACTCAATTCTCTTTTTGCCTTTAGCGCTTAAAGCAATGTCTTTAATATGATGATTCATCTCTCCTCCGTTTTTTCGTATTCAATTACCCCGCCATTTATGGCAAGAATTGCCACAAATGGCGATGATTGTCGGTAAGGTATTTACCGTTTATATAGCCCGGTTTTGCCCCGCTCTTTTAAGGGCGGAGCAAAGCCGGGCGCCCGATCCAAAATTTGCCGCGTTAGCGGAGTATTACGCAACCTTAAACACAGAACCGGCAACCGTATTTTTTACGGTGGCCGGAGCGTGTCATGTTAAACCAGCTTACGCTGTTAAATGCCTGCGGCCTTCTTTAACGCGGCGGCCTTGTCGGTTCTTTCCCACCTGAAACCGTCGCCTGTCCTGCCGAAGTGGCCATAAGAGGCCGTCGCCCTGTATATAGGCCTTAAAAGGTCAAGGTCCTTTATAAGCTCCGCCGGCTTCATGCGGAAGTTCGCCTTTACCAATTCTTCAATCTTCTCGACCGGAATCTTCTCCGTGCCGAAGGTGTCAACCATGACGGAAACCGGCTCCGCTACGCCTATGGCGTACGCGAGCTGAACTTCGCACTCCGCCGCAAGGCCGGCCGCGACGACGTTCTTGGCGATATACCTCGCAAGGTACGAAGCGCTCCTGTCAACCTTTGACGGGTCTTTACCGGAGAAGGCTCCGCCGCCGTGGCTTCCGTGTCCGCCGTAAGTGTCAACTATTATCTTTCTACCGGTAAGTCCGCAGTCGCCGTGCGGGCCGCCTACTATGAACTGGCCGGTCGGGTTTATATGGTACTTGGTGTCCTTAGTCAATACGTTGGCCGGTATTACTTTTTTGATGACCTCTTCGATAACGGCCTCTTTAAGCTTTGCGTGCGATACGTCCGGCGAATGTTGAGTGGAAACAACCACCGTATTAACCGTAGACGGCCTGCCGTTGACGTAATTTATAGTCACCTGGCTCTTGCCGTCCGGGCGTATGAAGTTCAGCAGTCCGCTCTTTCTCACTTCGGCAAGCTTATGCGTTATGGCATGGGCAAAATGTATGGGCATCGGCATAAGTTCCGGCGTGTGGTCGCACGCGTAACCGAACATCAAGCCCTGGTCCCCGGCGCCTTGCTCCTTAACTTCGCCGGTGTCAACTCCCATGGCGATATCCGGCGACTGCCTGTCAAGAGTTACCATGACCGCGCAGGTCTTGTAGTCAAAACCCATTGACGCATCGGTATAGCCGATGTCCTTTATAGTTTCTCTTACTATGTCGGGGTAATTTATCTTCGCGGTAGTCGTAATTTCACCGGCTATAAGCGCAAGGCCGGTGGTAACAAGCGTTTCACAAGCAACCCTGCTCTTCGGGTCGACCGCCAACAGCGCGTCAAGTATAGAATCTGATATTTGGTCGGCGACTTTATCTGGATGACCTTCCGTTACCGATTCCGAAGTGAATAAAAACTCTCTTTTTCCTCTTCTTGCCATTTATATTACAGCCCTCCTTTCAAATTTACCAGCATAAAGAATTTTTAATTATTAAATCTTTCAAGTGAATTGTCAATTGAAAAAAACAGAATTAAATTTACAACATGCGCCTGAGAAAATCAACAAATTAAAAGCAGTGGTTAGCGAACAGTGATTACTTGATAGCGGAGAGCGGTTGTTAATTCATTTTTTTCTAAACACTATTCACTGACCACCAATCACTGTCCACTAATCACTCGCCGCTAACCACTGCATTTAATTCCAGAACTCTTCTTTTTTATAAATATCCGGAAGCTTTGAGCTGATGTATTGCTCAACATCCCTTGCGGTGGGTAGGTTGAGTATATTCTTGCATATCTTCTTTGTTTCGGCGTAACTTACGGAGCGCACAAGCCTTTTTACCTTCAAAAGCGACACGGCGTTCATGCTGAGATGCTCAATGCCGAAGCCGAGCAGAATAAGGGCGTAAGGCGCCTCACCGGCCATTTCGCCGCATACTCCGGCGCTAACTCCGGCGTTTGCCGCGGCGTCGGCAACCGTCTTTATAATACGCAAAACAGCCGGGTGAAAAGGCTC
Organism: bacterium; assembly: GCA_004298725.1. Lineage (GTDB taxonomy): Bacteria > Desulfobacterota > GWC2-55-46 > GWC2-55-46 > GWC2-55-46 > SCQA01. Next base: position 3,335 of record SCQA01000093.1, on the reverse strand, counting down.
GTAAAGGTATGCCACGTGCTCGTTGACTCTGTCTATGGCAAGGCTGTACTGCAAAAGATCGTTAGTGCCTATGGAAATAAAATCAACCTCCTTGACGATAAGGTCGGCTATTATCGCGGCGGAAGGTATTTCTATCATGACGCCCACTTTTATATCCGGGTCAAACGCCTTGCCCTCGGCCTTCAGCTCGGCCTTTGCCTCTTCAAGTATCACCTTTGCGTGGCGTATTTCATCTATGCCGGATATCATCGGAAACATGACCTTCAGCTTTCCGGACGCGCTCGCCCGGAGTATCCCTCTCAGTTGAGTTTTAAATATGCCCGGGTTTTTAAGGCAGTATCGTATAGCTCGAAGCCCCATGGCCGGATTTATTTCGTCGTACTCATTGCCGTCAAGTATAAGCTTATCGCCTCCGACGTCAAGCGTGCGTATTATTGCCGGATAAGGGGCCATCTTTTTAGCCACCTGCCTGTAAGCCTTTACGTGTTCTTCCTCGGTAGGAGAGTCCTTGCGGTTAAGGTACAAAAACTCCGTCCGGTAAAGGCCTATTCCTTCGGCGCCGTGGTGAAGAAGCGTGTCTATTTCGTCAACCATCTCCATGTTGCCCATAAGGCGTATGCGCCTGCCGTCTTTTGTTTCTGACGGCAGGTCGCGGTAATGAAAAAGCTCCCTTCCATAGCTTAAATATTTTTCCTGCCGTTTTTTATATACCTCGACGACGCTCTCAGACGGGTTCACTATAACCGTGCCGGTAGTGCCGTCTATGATTACCGTGCCTCCGGCTTCAACGCTTCTGGTAATAGACTCAAGGCCGACGACAGCCGGTATCTCAAGCGCGCGCGCCATAATGGCGGTGTGTGACGTAGAACCGCCGACATCCGTAAGAAAGCCGGAAATGACGCTCTTATTCATAAGCGCGGTATCCGCTGGAGTAAGATCGTGCGCGACTATTATTGACGGCGTCTTTATGTCGGTTATGCTCTCATGTTTTTTACCCGTAAGGTTTAACAGAACCCTGTTTACTATATGCTCTATGTCGGAGCTTCTCTGCCTCAAATACTCGTCGTCCATTCTGTCAAAAAACTCGATAAGGTCTTTAAGGACTTTTTTCAGCGCCCACTCGGCGTTCACGCGCTCGTCGCGTATGACCTTTACAGTGTCGTTTATCAGCATATTGTCGCGTAAAATCATAAGATGGGCGTCTATTATACGGATATGCTCCTTGCCTTTTCCGTCGGTTTCAAGCTTCTTTTTTATGCGGGCAAGCTGGTCCCTTGATTCTTTAAGGGCGCCTTTAAACCTCTCAACTTCGTTGTCCGTCTCGGATGCGGTCAAATGGCAAAAATGCGCCGTCTCGACGATGCCGCGATCAAGCAGGTATGCCGTGCCAATAACAATGCCAGGCGATACGCCTATGCCTTTAAGAAGCAATACGCGCTTTTGGGCGTCAAATTCTTCCATGCCTAACACTCCTCGCCAAAACCGTTGTCTATAAGCGCGCCAAGCGCGTTAATCGCGTCATCGGCGTCACAGCCGTCGGCCTTTACGGTTATTTGAACGCCCTGAGCCGCGGCAAGAATAAGTATGCCCATAATGCTCTTGCCGTTGACTTCCTGTCCGTTCTTATCAACGAATATATCCGAGGTGAATTTGCTCGCAAGCTGAACAAACTGCGCCGCCGCCCTCGCGTGAAGCCCAAATTTATTTCTTATGGTGAATGTTTTTATCGCCGCGTTTCCGGTCATAATCAAAAAAAGAGCACCCCTATTATAATTAGCGGAATAGTCGCGAGATAAACAAGCCCCGCGACCTTCCAGCCCCGTTTCAACAGCAGAGAAAATACAGCGACAAGAACAAGCGCCGCGGCAAAAGCGATCGAGGAAGGGGCGAGCGCCCGGACATCCGCCATGTTAAGCGATAGGCGAATACCGTAGGCAAGAAAAAAACCAAGCATAAAAGCGCTCGCAAGCCTTGCCCTTGCTCCCCATCTGGGAAGCGCAAGAGATGTTACAAAACCTATAACCGCCTCGCCGAGCGCGTAGCCTTTCTTAAGGCCAAACCACCTTGCCGAAATATGAAAAACGTTATAAACCGCTAAAAAGACCACCGGCCCCCATAACCCCCATATAAGCGCGGCAAGTATGCCGGCGCACGACGCAAGCGGACGAAGGGCCCCCCAGAAGAATAAATCTCCGATGGCGCTGAGAGGCGCCATAACCCTTGACCTGAAACGCAGAGCGTTGTCAACCGGACACTCGCCCCTCATGCCGGCCTCTTCAAGTTTTATGGCCGCGCCAAGCACAGGAGAAGCCATGTACGGGTGCGCGTTGTAAAACGACATGTGGCGGCGCATGGCCAAGTTCCCTGATTGCGCGTCGTCCTTGAAAACATCTTTTATCGCCGGAGATATGGCCGCGGCAAAACCGAGAGTCTGCATCTTTTCAAAGCTCCACGCCGCCTGTATAAAGAACGAGCCGATGAAAACCTTTAAAAACGATTTTTTAGAAATCATAATATCGCCATAACGTCAAATGACCGTCATTAAAATAGACGCGAGCGCCCCGGCGGCGAAAAAAACAAGCTCTTTTCTGCTTGTTCCAACGGCGGTAAGCGCGGACGCTACGCCAAGCAGAATCGTTCCGGCAAAAGCAGAATGCAAAAACCTCGGAAATACCGCTCCGGAAAAGAGAGAGCGCGTAATCAGCATAAGCGGAAAGACGGTCAATAAAAACGCCGCCCAAAGCGCGGCAAAAAAAACAACGAGACCGTAAAGATTGAATTTCACAAGGTTGATAGCACCCGACTGAGCGCCGATTGAACGCTCGGCCAGATGGAATATCAGCGCGTTAAACCTTCTTGCCAAAGTATCAGCGAAACGATACGCCCTTGCTACGGGCAAACTTACAATAAGCGCCAAAGGAACTATGGCCATTGACGTATAAACATAACCGACCGGGTTAAACGGCCTTATGCCCATGGCGTTTATAGCGGCCACGGTAACGGCCGTTGCCAGCACGGCAAGACCAGTCTCATGCGACGGCACGTAAGTCCCGACTGGCAAATCGCCCATAAGCAAAAGCTCAAGCGTAACGCCCACGACAAGGCCGGCCTGAACGCTTCCGGCAAGGTACCCTATAATCGGGGCGCTCACAAGCGGCCTTCCGGCCATAGTCTGAAAAGCGGCGGTTCTGTCAAGCGACAATAACGCACCGGCAAATGAAATAAATATGGCGTCGAAAAGCAGATTACCGGACACTTTCGCTTTACCTCGGCGTGTACTTGGCCGGCGTTCCAGCCGGAACGTCGCGAATATCAATGGCGACGCCAAGAGAAAT
>SCQA01000092.1 GCA_004298725.1 bacterium | reverse complement strand
TAATCCGGCGTCTACGGATTTTTTGGCGATAGTCGCTATTATGTCATCGGCCTCGAAGGACTGGCTTTCAAACACTGCTATGCCATAGCCCGCGACAACTTTTTTGATGTACGGTATCTGTTGGCTTAAAGCGTCAGGCATAGGCGGACGCTCCGCCTTGTACGCGGCAAACTTTTCGTGCCGGAATGTCGGGCCTTTTACGTCAAAGGCAACGCCTATGTAATCAGGCGAAAAGTCTTTAAGTATTTTTTTAAGGCTCTGCGTAAACCCGAAGACCGCGTTGGACACCAGCCCTGACGGGCTTGTAAGTGTCAGCGGTATGGCGTGAAACGCCCTGTATATAAGTGAGCTTCCGTCTATGATAATCAGCCGTTTTAGCATTATTGACAGTTCGTGCGGCGTTCTATATAATTAACACATGAAAAAAATTCTTCCATTATGTATCCTCGTAATTGTTGCCGTTATATTTCCTGTATCAGTCAACGCGCAAACAGGCAGTGTGTCAGTAGCGCTGAAAGCCGTGAATGAATTCTATACTGAAACAGACGCCCTTACAAGGGGTTTTGAACAAGGGGCAATTACAGCCGAAGCGCAAAAAAAGTCCGCTGAGTATCAAGATACTGCTATTAAGGAAATTCACGCAATTGACTGGATTGACAGACCTGGGAAAAGAAGGTTCAAAAAAATCCACACGGTTGTTGAGACATACCTTGAGAAGCAATTAAGCCTTATCCGCAAGCTTTTTGTTGATATTACGAAACCTGACGCCGGCGCCGGAGAGACTCTTAAAAAACTTGTTGCTTCTAAAGACGCCAAGCTGAAAGCGCTTGAGGAAGCGTCGTCATTAGAAGTTGTCGAGGAGAAAAAAGAAAAGCCAAACCCTGTAATTGACCGCTCGCCTTATGAAACAACCCCGGGCACGGACAAGGGGATATGGGAGAGATGAACCTTATAGTCAGGTATAGCCCGTTAAAATACACTATCTGAGTTTAGTAGGGTTGACTGCCCGTCAAAAAACAACTACGATTGCTTCGATAAATAACAGCCTGTACCTTTCTGCAAAACTTAACAGGTCTAACGGTCTATTTCTATAGCCATCGCCAATCAATCCTTTTTCCTGCTACCCCTCCCCTTCAAAAGCATCCTTGACGTGCTCGATAACCATAGCACCTGACTTAGCTTCTACGGAAATAACGTCAAACCTGACAAGCGTATCGTTTAAGTTTTTCCGTGAAAGGTACTCTGACCCTGCCGCCATAACTTTCTTCTGTTTACGCCAATCAACCGCGCACTTTGGCGAACCGTAGTTGTCATTTGACCTTGTTTTGACTTCAAAAAAAACGATTGTGTAATTATCCTTCGCAATAATATCAACCTCGCCGAAGGAGCACCTGTAGTTGCGTTCGATTATTTTATAGCCGAGCTTTTTAAGAAACTTCTCGGCTTCGTCCTCGCCGCGCTTTCCAAGCGTTATCTTATCAATTGTCATTTTGTTTCCGTACAGTGAATTGTGAATAAACGCCGATGACTGTTTTTTTTACGGTTGACATTCCCTATTGAAATATCGCCAATGACAAAAGAATAGTTGATCAACAACCTTTTAGCGTTTTCTTAGCCTGTAATAACGCCTGCAAAGGTCTTTCTGTGAATCGGGCAATGACCGTGCTTTCTCAAAGCCTCAAGGTGCGCGGCAGTGCCATACCCTTTATTTTTTACGAAGTTATACTCTGGATATATTGCGTGATACGCCGTCATTATGGCGTCACGCGCTGTCTTCGCTACAATGGAGGCCGCGGCAATGGTAACGGAGTTTGCGTCGCCGGATACGATGGCCTTTTGAGGAAGCGCGCTTGGAGTTGTAAAACATCCGTCAACAAGCACAATGTCCGGCTGAATATTAAGCGCGTCAATTGCTTGAGCCATGGCCTTCAGCGTAGCCCTGTGGACGTTCAGCGCGTCTATCTCAAGGTTCCAGACAATGCCAACGCCTACGGCAAGCACAGAGGAGTATATGTCGAGCACGGCTCTGTTACGCTGTTTTTCAGAGAGTTTTTTCGAATCTTTTATATTTGGGTTTAAAAAAGGCGGATATGGAAAAACCAGTGCAACGGCAACTACCGGGCCTGCAAGCGGGCCTCTGCCAGCCTCGTCAACGCCGGCAATACATTCATAGCCCTTGGCGCGCGCCTCTCTCTCGTGAGAGTCCATTTGCATGGTGTCCGTTAGCGTTGAAATAGAGCCGCCTGCGCAAGACTAAGCGCAGGCGGCGTCAAACGAGGAAAACTATGGCCGGGAATCTCTCTTCTCTTTAATTCTTGCCGCTTTGCCGCTAAGCTTTCTGAGGTAATATATCTTGGACTTTCTTACCTTGCCTCTGCTTAAAACGGTTATTGACTCAACCGCCGGCGCGTTTAGCGGAAATATCCTCTCAACTCCTACGCCGTAAGAAATCTTTCTTACGGTGAACATGGCCCTTGGGCCTGAACCGCGTTTCTTTATGACGACGCCCTCAAAAGGCTGAACGCGCTCTTTGTCGCCTTCTTTTATCTTTACCTTCACAAGAAGGCTGTCGCCAGCTGAAAAACTCGGCACGTCTGTTCTTATGAAACCTTTTTCAACGTCATGCATGATGCCCATTACATCCTCCTGTTTATTGCTTGCCCGGCCTTTTGCTCCGGTGCGGTGTTATTCGTTTTTTGAAATCTCTTCTATGAATTTTATATCTTCTTCGCCAAGAGGCGCGTTTAAAAGAATGTCCGGCCTTATTGTCAGCGTTCGCCTTATAGACTCTCTTCTTCTCCATCTGGCTATCTCGGCATGGTTGCCGGAGAGCAAAACCTCGGGGATGCGAATTCCGCGAAACTCCTCAGGCCTCGTGTACTGCGGGTATTCCAGAAGCCCGGTTGCGAACGAGTCGTCTTCTTTTGACTCATCTGAACCGAGTACGCCCGGAATCAACCTTCCAACCGCGTCTATTATCGCAAGCGCCGGTATCTCGCCGCCTGTTAAGACATAATCACCGATTGACAGCTCGTAGTCAACAAAAGCCCTAACTCGCTCGTCAACGCCCTCGTACCTGCCGCATATGATAACGGCGTGATCAAGGCCGCTAAGCTCTTTTGCGATTTCGTGCGTAAACGGCACGCCGCCGGGGGAAACAAGTATTACTTTTCTTTTTCCAGCCTTAGGAAGCGACTCAAGCGCCTTTACAATAGGCTCCGGCTTCATAACCATGCCGGCGCCGCCGCCGTAAGGAGAATCGTCGGTTGTTCTGTGTTTATCTTCAGTAAAGTCCCTTATGCAAAGGGCATTCACTTTTATTAAACCTTTTTCTATAGCCTTGCCTATTACACCGGGCTTAAACGGCGAATCGAAAAATTCAGGTGAAAGAGTTAGGATGTCAAATCTCATTTTCTTAATTTAGACTGCCTCTAAAAATTGCTATTTTTCCTGATCTCTTTGTTATGCAAAAATAAAAAAGCTCACATATTTACATATGTTCCGCTTTTTATTTTCGCCCTGCCTCGACCTCAGAAAAAATTTCTAATTTTTAGAGGCACTCTTAAATACCTTGTCTTGCCGTAATAGCGGTCTCACTTTGCATTTCCGCGTTCTTTGCGTCCGGTTTTTGCGGAGCCGGAAGGCGCGCTTTTCTTTTCAGACAACTTATTAATATCTAAAAGTCCGTCAATAACATTCAGCGTTATCTTCTTTTCTTTAAGGCTTACTTCCGCCATTGCGTCAGCGGTTAACGGTATAAGTACCTCGCCGTATTCACCGCCGGATACCTCTAAAAGATCAACTCCGCCGGTCGGTAAAACTTGAGAGACCAAGCCTATGCGTTTGCCTTCGTATGTGCATACCTCTAAGCCGATAAGGTCATGCACGTAGTATTCGCCTCCCTGAGGCTTTGGCAAGTCTTTTTTGCTTATTGAAACAAATGCGCCTGAAAGAGAGTGCGCGTCTTCCCTTGTTTTAACGCCTGTTATGGCCGCGATAAAACCGTCTTTAAACGGTTTAAGCTTTGTTATTACGGCAGGCGTTGTTAACGAGCCGCGAGTAATGAAAACGGACTTCAGGCTGATGCCGGAGATTTCGCCGTAAGGCTTCAGCTTGACTTCGCCGCTTATGCCGTGTGAACCGGTTATTTTGCCTATGACCAACTTGTCGTCTTTGTCCACAACTGAAGACATGGCCGATTCCGCTTAAAAGCGC
>SCQA01000091.1 GCA_004298725.1 bacterium | reverse complement strand
GGATTACAGATTTATTAACCCCTATTCACTAAACACTAATCCCTGTTTTTCCTGCTTAGTGGCGAGTGATTAGGGACGAGTGGTTGGTAAAAACTAATCATCCGTCACTATCAACTAACCCCTCGCCACTACCCGCTGTTTTTCTAACCGCTGCCTTTATTATCTTGTCATACGCGGATTTTCAGCTAAAGTTATCATATGCGCGCGGAGCAATGACAATAACTACATCCTCTATCCATTTGCGGTAGGCGGATAAAACTTCGTAGAAAAAGTGAAGAAAATGGCAGTTGTTGAAAACGGTCTTGTTTCAGTTCCATCCGCTTGCGCGGCAAAGCGGATTCTTGTGCACGTTTGTTGCGGCCCGTGTTCCATAATGCCGTTAAAGAGCGCGCTCGCGCACAGCGCCGAGGTTTGCGGTTTCTTTCATAATCCTAACATCCACCCCTATGCGGAATTTAAAAAGCGCCTTGACGCCGCGAAGACGCTTTCAAGGCTTATTTCCGTTAAAATGATATACGATGAAGCATACGCGCCGACAGGTTTTATAAAAGGCGTTAAGGCGAGGTCGCCGGATAAATACCCGCAATACGGCAAGCGCTGTTTGTATTGCTACGCCTCAAGGCTTGAGGCTACGGCAAAGGCCGCCGCTCACAACGGGTTTGACGCGTTTTCGTCGTCTCTGCTTTACAGCAGGTACCAGAACCACGAGAAAATCCGTCTTATCGGCAATGCCCTTGCAAGAAAATACAAAGTAAGTTTTTATTATGAAGACTTCCGCATAGGCTGGCAAGCCGGAATAACCGAGTCGAAATCAATGGGGCTTTACAGACAACGCTACTGCGGGTGCGTTTATAGCAAAATGGAAAGCAAAGCCAACGGAAAACACGCCAAAAAGGGCGCATAAATGAAAACGCGTGATATAACCGTCGAAGTATCAAAGGACGCCCCCGTGGCATGCAATGCCGTTGAAATTGTCGAGCGCAAGGGCACAGGCCACCCGGATTATATATGCGACGCGGTAGCGGACAGAATTTCCGTTGAGCTGTCGCGTGAATACATAAGGCGTTTTGGCAGGGTACTGCATCATAATATTGACAAGGGCCTGCTTGTCGCCGGAGCCGTAAGCAAGCGATGGGGCGGGGGCAGGGTGATCAGCCCCATGGAGCTTATAATAGGCGATAGGGCTACGTTTAAATACAACGGGCTTAAAGTGCCTGTGGCTGATATTGCCGTGACAGCGGCAAAAGGCTGGTTTAAAGAGAATCTGCCGCGTGTGAACGTTGAAAAGGACATAAATTTTAATGTCGCGCTTGCGCCCGGTTCAACCGAGCTTTCAGGCATCTTCGCGCGTAAAGGCAAAACCCTTGGCGCTAACGATACGTCCGCGGCGGTTGGCTACGCGCCGTTTACCGCCACTGAAAAGACCGTCTTTGAAACGGAGAGGTTTTTAAACTCTCCGGCTTTCAAACTGCGTTTTCCCGAAACCGGCGAGGATGTTAAGGTTATGGGGGTAAGAAGGGGTAGCGAGCTTGACGTTACAATCGCCTGCCCGCTTAATTGCCGCCTTGTCAAGGACGAGCAAGATTATTTTAGAAGAAAAAAAATGGTACACGCCGCGCTTACTGATTTCTTATCGGATACTCCGTTTAAGCGCGTAAGCCTCGGTATTAACACCCTTGATAAAAAAGGGGTTGGAATAAACGGAGTTTACATGACCATGCTTGGAACTTCCGCCGAAGACGCGGACTCCGGCGAGGTTGGCAGAGGCAACAGGGTAAACGGCGTTATTTCCCTTAACAGGCCGATGGGCACCGAGGCCGCGGCGGGCAAAAACCCTGTAAGCCATGTGGGAAAGATTTATACCGTGCTTGCCCATCGCATGGCCGCAGAGTTGTTTATCCGGCTTGGTAACGCGGCGGAGGTTTATGTTTGGCTTTTAAGCCGCGTCGGAGCGCCTATTGACAAACCGCACCGGATATACGTTAAGATTATTCCGCTTAAGGGGTTTAATTCCGTAACCGCTAAAAAAAGCGCCGCAGTTATAATTGACGAATTCATGCAGGGAATTAATGCCTTTACCGCTGAACTCGCAAGAGGCGAATACCCGGTGTGCTAAGTAAATAACGCAAAAAAAGAGTACGGAGGATATAATATGCCGGCAAAGCTACAGAGGGAAAAAGCGCTTAGAAAGGCACTTCTTGATAAAAAAATGAAGATGTGGAACGTGCTTCGGGACGAGCTTTTCAGAAAGCTCGGCAAGGAGTATAACGTCATGTTTGAAAACCCGAATGACATAGAAGAACTGTCCATTATTGACGTCATTGAAGAGACGGGCATATCAATAGCCGATATACACAGAAAAGAGCTTGAAGAATTAGACGAAGCCATTAACAAGCTTGATGACGGCACATACGGCATTTGTTCCGTGTGCGGCAATGAAATTGACGAAGAGAGGTTGAAGGTTGTCCTGTCCGCGGCAACTTGCATAGATTGCGCCAGAGAGCGCGACAAAAAGGCATGAAAACCGAGCGCCAGCTCTCAGCCGGAGGCGTTGTTTTCAGGCCTGCCGGCGCTACGGTTGAAGTGGCTTTAATATCAACGAAAGGCGGCAAGGTATGGGGCTTGCCAAAAGGCAGGGTGGAAGACGGCGAAAATATCGCCCGCACCGCGCACCGCGAAGTAAGGGAGGAAACCGGCCTTGACTGTAAAATTATTCAAAACATCGGGCATATAGAATATTTTTTTACGTTCAGGGATGACAACGAAGTTGATTTTAAAAGGGTTTTCAAAATAGTTTATTTCTTTTTAATGGAATATGTTTCAGGCGACGTATCCGGCCACGACGCCGAGGTGGTTGACTGCAAATGGTTTGCGCTTGACGAGGCAATAAGTCTTATGAAGTATGACGATGAAAAGGATATTTTAAAAAAGGCAAAAGAGGCGCTTTCGCGTGAAAGAGGATAAAAGACAGTGAATGGTGGATGGTGGATAGTGAGAGAGGCGAGAAAACGTAGTGCGAGACTTCAGTCTCGCTGTTTTTCTAATAACCTTAAAAAAGGCAAAAGAGGCGCTTAGGCGCGCAGAGGATAAAAGACGGTGAATAAAAGACAGTGAATGGTGAATAGTGGTTACTGATAACCGGTAGCAAGCATTTTTAAAG
>SCQA01000090.1 GCA_004298725.1 bacterium | reverse complement strand
CTATCAATATATCAGGGTCCACGTTTATGGCGCAGGCGAAGGCAAGGCGCACGTACATGCCGCTTGAGTAGGTCTTTACGGGCTGTTCGATGAACTCGCCTATGTCCGCAAAGTTTGCTATCTCGTCAAATCGCGTTTCCATCTCCTCGCGTGAAATGCCGTTAATCGAGCCGTTTAAAAATACGTTCTCCCTGCCGGTGAACTGGGGGTTGAACCCGGCGCCGAGTTCAAGCAGGGCCGATATTCTGCCGTTGACGCGCACCTCGCCTGACGTCGGTTGCAGTATCCCGCAAAGTATTTGAAGTAGCGTTGACTTGCCGCTTCCGTTTCTCCCGATTATGCCCACGCACTCGCCCTTCTTTACGTCAAAGGAAACATCCTTCAACGCCCAAAATTCCTTGTGGTACTTCTTTCTGAACGGATGCAGGGCTTCCTTGAGCCCTTCGGCTGGCGAGCTGTATATCCTGAACTTCTTGCTCAGGTTTTTTACGCTGATGGCATTTTCCATATAGCGGCCTTAGAGTACCTCCGCGAACCACGGCTTAAGCTTTCTGAAGAATACTCCGCCTACCGCCAGCGTAAAAAACGAGGCTCCGGCAAAGTATATGAAGTCAATCGTTGGAAGCGCGCGCCCGGTAAGTAGCGCGAGCCTGTAGCCTTCAACAAGCTGGTAGGCCGGGTTTAGTTTTAAAATTAAGAGAAACTTCGGCGGCACTATGCTTGGGTTGTAAAAAATAGGCGTCAGGAAAAAAAGCGCCATGAGAATAAGCCCGAGTATCTGTTGTATGTCTTTAATAAAAACATTGACGCTCGAAAGTATCCAGCCAAGCCCAACTGAAAATACGGCGGTCAGGAAAATATACACGGGAATAAGGAGCATTGACGGAAAGACCTTCGCGTTGAAAATAAAAATCGCCAAGAAAAGAAGCGCGAGGCTTATAAGGTGGCTTATGATATTGCTTATTACCGTTACTATGGGAAGCAGTTCGGACGGAAAACCCACGGCTTTTTTTATGAGGTTCGTATTTGAAATTAAAGTGGTTGAAGACGTGGTTATGGTCTGCGAGAAAAACTGCCACGGCACAAGCCCAGTTAAAAGAAAAAGCAGGTAGCTGTCCGTTCTGTAAACAGGGTCAGGCGTGGATTTGAAAAATACTCCGAAGACGACGCCGTAGAGCGCCACCTGAAAAAGCGGACTCATTACAGCCCATAATATGCCGAATATACTGCCAACGTAAGTCGCTTTAAGCTCGCGAAAAGCGAGCATCTTCAGCATGTAGCGGCTTCTATAGAGCTTTTTTATGAAGTCCAACGCTATAAAGATATTTTGCATCGTCAGTCCTGCTTGTTATTTTATGAAATCTTAAAAAACGCCTACTGTTTTGATTTAAGGGTGCTTCTTAAGATAATCAAGTATAAGCTCGGCACCTTCTTCGGCAGTGCATTTGTCGGTATCTATGCGTATTTCAGGGTTGTGAGGAGGCTCGTAAGGGTCGTTAACGCCGGTAAACTGCTTAATTTCGCCCTTTCTGGCTTTTTCATAAAGCCCCTTTACGTCCCGCGTTTCGCATACTTCCACAGGGCAGTTCACAAAAACTTCGATGAAGCTTCCTGGGCCTCCGGCGTGTTCAATCATCTTCCGCACTTCGTCACGGACGTTTCTGTAAGGGGAAATGGCGGCCACAATATTCGGCACGTTGTGTTTTGTAAGAAGCTGGGCGACCCAACCAATGCGCCTTATGTTTGTGTCGCGATCCTCCTTGGTAAAACCGAGGCCTTTTGAAAGATGCGTCCTCACAATGTCGCCGTCAAGAACTTCGACGTTCGTTATGCCTTTTTCCTGAAGGCGATGGTGGACAAGGTTGGAAAGCGTCGTTTTACCCGCGCCAGAAAGCCCTGTAAACCATATTGTGAAACCGCGTTGCTTTGGCATGGGGCATCTCCTTTTATGACCTGTTTGGAGTCATTAAATTCGTTTAAGTTCTTCGTCATTTCTTTTTATATTAACGCGGTTCCTGGCCGTTATCAAATTTTTCGCTAAAATTAACCTTCAATCCGTCTAATCCATCCGCCCGCGCTTATATCGCAGATATTTTTATCATCCACGCCGAGATCAATCAAGCGCTTCCTGAGCATAGCCCCGTTTTGAAAAGATGTGATTACTATAAGGTCGTAGCCCATGCTTTCGACATCTTCAAGGGCGCGGACGGCCTCGCCGAAAAAAACCTTTCCAGTGCTTGAGTTGTCTATAATTCCGGCAAGTTTCAAGTCTGTTTCCTGAAGCGACAAAAAGGCTATTTCCGTAACTTCGTCCACGCCGCAAAAGACGACCTTTTTGATGTTTGAACTTTGAATGCTGTTGAAGAGCGAATTGAAATCTCTTCTTGCTACTTTGTAAAGGTTCGTAAAATTTTGAAGGTGCTGATATGTCAGGCGTGTCTTTTCGGTAAAACCGCTTGGAGTAAGGTAGTATTTGAATCTCTTCTTTGGAATAGTTGAAACCGTAACATAGCCTTTTGATATGAGGTTTTTGACGTAAGAGTTTATAAGGCCAAGGGCTACGCCAAGCTTCTTGCTCAGGTCGCGCTGGGTAAGCTCCGTGCCCTTTGAAATCTCGTCAAGGAGAAGCAGGGAACGATAATCATCAGGGTGGCGGGTCTGCTCGCCTTTATTGTTCATATATTGAACAATACCACGCAAACGAACTTTAGTCAATAGTTTTGTTCAAATTATGAACACGACCTGATTTAGGGGCAGTTTAAAGCGATAAAGGACTTAATATTGAGCGAGGCGCGCAAAAATCTTGAGATAGGTTTTATTTCAGGGTGCCTCTAAAAATTAGAAATTTTTTCCAAGTCGAGGCATGGCAAAATAAAAAACGGAGCTACGAATATGCGAGCATTTTTATTTCGCCCTAACAAAAAGACCGGTAAAAAAGCAATTTTTAGAGGTGTTCTTCAATAAACACGCTGGTTTTTTTACGTAATGACCCGCCTTGACCGCAAGGGGATACTGTGTTACTTTTTGTAAAATGCAAGAAGTCCGCAAGCCCATATATTTTAAAACCCCGCTTTTCTTGGCGCTTTTCTTTGTTACGGCCTTTGTGTCAAGTTGCACGTCCAACAACCCTTACCGTGAATCAGAGAGTTCCGAGAATATTTTATATACTACTTTTGTAGAGCCACCAAAGCACCTTGATCCGGCCAAGTCGTATTCATCGGACGAATACGAAATAATCGGCCAGATTTACGAGCCGCCCGTGCAGTACCACTATTTAAAGCGTCCGTACGAGCTTATTGCGCTCACTGCCGCGGCAATGCCGATGCCCGCTTATTTTGACGCAAAGAACAAAAGGCTTGCTGATGGCGCTTCGCCGGAAAAGGTAGTCAGAGCCGTTTATGAAATAAATATAAAAAAAGGCGTGATGTATCAGGAACACCCGGCATTCGCAAAGAAAAACGACGGCCGCCCAATGTACAACGCGCTTGCCAAAAAAGACCTCGAAGGCATTGAAAATATTTCAGACTTTCCTTTCAAAGGCACGAGGGAGCTGACGGCGGACGACTACGCCCTTCAGATAATGCGCCTTGCGGACCCGCTGATTGAAAGCCCGGTGCTTCCCATCCTTGAGAAGTATATTCTGGGGCTTAAGGAGTATTCCGACGCTCTCAGGGCGGACCTTGCGAGAGTTAGAAACGCGCGCAAAAAAGCCGCTGGGACGTCATATAATCAGACAATTGACGAAAGGACAAACCCGATTGTTCTTGAGTATAAAAAACACAGCCTGCCCGGGGTTCAGGCAATTGATAAATATACATACAGGATAATACTTAAAACAAAGTACCCGCAGTTTATTTATTGGCTTGCCATGCCTTTTTTCGCGCCCATGCCCGAAGAGGCGTTAAGCTTTTACGCGCAGGGCGCGCTTGCCGGAAAAAATATTACGCTTAACAGGTTTCCGGTGGGAACCGGAGCCTACATGATGGAAAAGTTCAACCCGAATATGGAAATAATTCTTTTGAAAAACCCGAACTTCAATCACGAAGCGTATCCGGTCGAGGGCGAGAAAGGCGACGCTGAAAAAGGGCTTTTAAAAGATGCCGATAAAAAACTGCCGTTCATTGACAAGGTTGTATTCAAGCTTGAAAAAGAGGCGATACCGCGCTGGAATAAATTCTTGCAGGGCTATTACGATTCATCGGGTATTTCATCGGAAACATTCGACACCGCGGTAAGCGTAGGGGACTCAGGCAGGGCCGAGCTTAGCGCGTCCATGAAGGATAAGGCCATACGCCTTCTTACGTCCGTAAGGCCCTCAACGTACTACGCGGGTTTTAATATGCTTGATGAAACCGTCGGCGGTTATTCGATTGAGAAGCAAAAGCTCAGGCAGGCGATATCAATAGCGCTTGATTTTGAGGAAAACATAGAAATATTCAATAACGGCAGGGGCGTGCCAGCGATGTCCGCTTTGCCTCCGGGCATATTCGGGCGGCTTGAAGACGAAGAAGGCATAAACCCGTACGTCTATGAATGGGACGCGAAAAAGAAGCGCGCCAACAGGCGAAGCATTGACTATGCTAAAAAACTGATGGCCGAGGCAGGCTACCCCGACGGCAGAGGCAAAGACGGCCAGCCGCTTGTGATAACATTTGACAACCCGTGGACAGGGCCTGATTTTACGCCGATAATAAACTGGTACGCCAAGAGGTTTAATCTGATAGGTATACAGCTTGAAAACAGAACTACTGATTACAACAGGTTTCAGGAGAAGATGATGAAGGGGAGCTTTCAGTTCTTTTCATGGGGCTGGAACGCGGACTACCCTGACCCGGAAAACTTTTTCTTCCTTCTTGCCTCGGCCGGAGGCAAGGTTAAATTTCAGGGCGAGAACGTGGCTAATTATTCTAACCCGGAGTTCGACGCGCTTTTCAAGAAGATGGAAAACATGAATAATTCGCCCGAGAGGCTTTCAATAATAAAGCGGCTAAACGCGACTGCGCAAAAAGACGCGCCGTGGGTTTGGGGGTATCATCCCGTAGCGTTCGGTTTGTATCAAGGCTGGCTTGACAACGTAAAGCCCAACGCCATGGCGAATAACGAACTTAAATATTACAGAATAGACGCTGTAAAGAGAAAGGCGCTCCGCGTGCGCTGGAATTCACCGGTGTATTGGCCAGTGGCCGTTGTTGTAGCCGTTATTGCCGCAGGCATAGTTTGGACGGCTCTTTCGGCGCGAAGGAAGAGGAGGTAAAAATGTTATCGTACATATTGCGGCGCGTGCTTTACGCTGTGCCGATAATCATCGGCGTAAACGTGATAACCGCGCTACTCTTCTTTTACGTCAACACGCCTGAAAATATGGCAAGGAAGATTTTGGGTGAAAAGAACGTAACGCCTTCCGCCATAGAGAACTGGAAGCAAGACCACGGCTACAACCTGCCGCCGTTTTTGAACGTAAAGGAAAAGGGGCTTTCCGTTGTTACGCAGACCATCTTCTTTCAAAAGGCGGTGCCGCTTTTGTGGTTCGACTTCGGCAGGTCCGACAGAAACAATATTGACATAGGCAGTGAGATAAAAACGCGCATGTGGCCGTCGCTGGCGATAAGCCTGCCCATGTTCACGGCAGGGGTATTCATTGACCTATTCTTCGCCATGTTGCTTGCGTACTACAGGGGCACCCGGTTTGACATAAGCGCGGTGGTCTTTTGCGTTATGATGATGTCCGTATCAACCTTATTTTATATAATCGGCGGGCAGTATTTCCTTGGCAAACTACTCAAATTATTTCCGATCTCAGGTTTTGACACGGGCGTACATTCGGCCAAGTTCTTGATTTTGCCGGTGGTGGTGGGCGTTATAAGCGGCGCGGGGGTAGGCATACGTTTTTACAGGACTGTATTTTTGGAAGAAGTCTCTAAAGACTACGTAAGAACGGCAAGGGCCAAAGGGCTATCCGAGGGCAAGGTGCTTTTTAAGCATGCGCTTAAAAACGCCATGATTCCGGTTCTTACGAACGTCGTTGTGTCAATACCGTTTCTCTTTTACGGAAGCCTCATAATGGAAACGTTTTTTTCAATTCCAGGGCTTGGCAACTTTACCATTGACGCCATACAGTCGCAGGACTTCGCCATAGTCAGGTCAATGGTTTACTTAGGTTCGATACTTTATATCATAGGGCTGATACTGACGGACATAAGCTATACGCTCGTTGACCCACGAGTAATTTTTGAATAGCAGGTTGCTGAAAAAGTCCCATCTGCGGCGTTCTCTTCGGCGCTCGGCACTGCGGCGTAGAGCAAACTACGCCTCATGCCTTACTTCTCGACGCCTTGCATCTGGAACTTTTGTTGACTCCGTCAACTGGTAAGGTTTAGCCTTTTTTATTGTTCGCCTTTGGCGAACCGCCCAGAGAGCAACCTGCTTCGATCTTGGGTTTTATTGCAAACTGCTAAAGCGATTTGCGCGGAGTTCTAAAATGCCGGTAATACTGGCAACCGACATAATGGTTTTTCTTATAATCGGCCTTGTTGTCTATTTTTTTATAGGCGCGCGGAGCGACGGCCCGCTAAGGGCTGTCTGGCTCAGCCTTAAAAAAAACAGGCTTGCCGCGATCTCGTTCGCGGTTTTGCTCGTTTACGCCGGGCTTGCGCTTATGGATTCAATACGCTGGAGGGATATTGTTGTTTCACCGGCAAGTAACGGCGCAGTTGTTGGTTCTAAGTTCGCCTCTTACAATGCCGAGGCGTTAAGTCTTCTTGACAGGGTTTTTATAAACATGCGCACCGAGACGGAAAAGACGTATTCCGCGCCGTTTGACGACAAGCTCTTTGCCAAAGAGACCATCGAATTGCCGGATGGAAAGCGCGTAAGAGATTACCCTCCGCTAAAATACAAAGGCAGGCATTGGCTCGGCACTGATAAAGTCGGCGGAGACGTATTTTTCGCGGCGTTAAAGGGCGCGAGAACCGCCGTGATAATCGGCACCGGCGCGACCGTGGTCATCATACCGTTTGCCATACTTTTCGGCGTCATAGCCGGTTACTACGGCGGAGTAGCGGACGATATTATACAGTACCTCTACACGACGCTTGCGTCCATTCCGGGCGTGCTTTTGATAGTGGCGTTCATGCTACTATTCGGCACGGAAGGGTATCAGGGCGGCTTGATTTCAGAGGGCATGGTTTGGGCGAAGGTCTTCGTGCCAAACGACCGGCTTTTCTGGCTTTGCTTGATACTCGGCATAACGTCATGGACGGATCTTTGCAGGCTTATACGCGCCGAGACGCTTAAACTGCGCGAGATGGAATACGTGCAGGCCGCCAAAGCGTTCGGCGCCGGAAGGCTGAAAATAATATACCGGCACATAGTGCCTAACCTCGCGCACCTTGTGCTTATAACGTTTGTTTTGCAGTTCAGCTCTCTGGTGCTCGCTGAGGCCATACTTAGCTACATCGGCATAGGCGTCGGCCCGCGCATGGGCAGTTGGGGCAACATGATAAATACGGCGCGTCTTGAGCTTAGCAGAGAGCCGGTAGTGTGGTGGAACCTCCTCGCGGCGTTCGCGTTCATGTTCGGCCTCGTGCTTCCGGCGAACATATTTGCCGACGCAGTGCGGGACGCTTTAGACCCAAGGCTTAGAAACAGGTAGTTGCCGTCTTGACGGTCAAGTGATATTTGGTTCAAAGAGCGGTTAGGGGCGACTTCCCCCCGCGGTGGGTATTTTATAGCCTTCTCCTCTTGTTGCGGAAGGCGTCGCGGTGGTGGAAGGCCGGTATGAGCGGGCTATATTCGTAGCAAGCATAAGGTGATTATGACAGCTCCTGTAATTGAAGTCAGAAATTTAAAGACGTATTTCAAAACGTCCGGCGGCATTGCGAAGGCGGTTGACGGAGTGTCGTTTTCTATTCCAAAAGGCGGCACGTTCGCGCTTGTGGGCGAGTCCGGTTGCGGCAAATCCGTCACAGCGCTCTCCGTAATTCAGCTTATAGATTCCGCATCCGGCTATATCGCAGGCGGAGAGGTTCTTCTTAACGGCTCTGATATTACAAAGCTTGGCGAAAAGGAAAAGAGGAAGATTCGCGGCAATAAAATATCAATGATTTTCCAGGAGCCGATGACATCGCTGAACCCGGTATTCACGGTAGGCAATCAGATAGAAGAGGCCATTTGCCTGCACCAGCGGAAAACCGCTAAAGATGCAAGGGCGCTTGCGCTTGATATGCTTAAAAAAGTGCGCTTTGCGAACCCGGAGGAGATTTACGACGAATATCCGCACAGGCTCTCCGGCGGCATGAGGCAAAGGGTTATGATAGCCATTGCCCTTTCATGCAAGCCGGATTTGCTTATAGCCGACGAGCCGACAACCGCCCTTGACGTTACGATACAGGACGAAATATTAAAGCTCATCAAAGAATTAAAAGACACAATGGGCACGGCGGTGCTTTTAATAACCCATAACCTCGCGCTTGTGGCCAACAACGCGGACACTGTTTGCGTAATGTACGCGGGCAAGATTGTCGAGAGCGCGCCCACTGCGGAGCTTTTCAAAAAACCTTTGCACCCTTACACGCAAAAACTGCTCAGTTCCGTTCCGGCAATTTCCATGCGCGGCAAGTTGCTTGACACCATACCCGGCACAGTGCCGTCCGCAACGGCCTACGCTGACGGTTGCCGTTTTTCAGGCCGATGCCACCGCGAGATGCAGGGGTGCAAAACAATTGAGCCGGTGCTTGTTGAAAATGAAGAGAGGCATTTTATCGCTTGTCATTTATTTGACGCTGTATTTCTGGCAGGGGTTAATTCAACCCATGTAACAAGGGCAGAGGCGTACTTGCCGCATATTAAAAACGCGCTTGTAAAGGGCGGAGCCATTGTCGAGGCGCGCGGGCTTAAAACATGGTACCCGATACGAAAGGGGCTTTTAAAAAGGGTAAAGGGTTATGTAAAGGCGGTTGACGGCATTGATTTAACCATAAAAAAAGGTGAAACGCTCGCCCTTGTGGGCGAGTCCGGCTCAGGCAAGACAACGGCGGGCAAGTCAATAATACGCCTTATAAGCGCCACATCCGGAGAGGTGGTTTTTCAAGGCAGAGACATTTTGAAACTCGGCGGTAAAGAAATGCAAGGCGTAAAGCCGCTTATGCAGATAATATTTCAAGACCCGTATTCGTCGCTTAACCCAAGGCTGACGGTTAAGGAAATTATAGAGGAAGGGCTTATAATCTTAAAGCCCGGGCTTGACAGGAAAAGGCGGCTTAAGAAGATTGGCGCGTCGCTGGAGCAGGTGGGCCTTAGCGCGGATATGATGAGCCGCTACCCGCACGAATTTTCCGGCGGGCAACGCCAAAGGGTGGGCATAGCAAGGGCGCTTGCCGTTGACCCGGAGTTTATAGTATGCGACGAGGCCGTATCGGCCCTTGACGTTTCCGTGCAGGCGCAGATACTTAATTTGCTTAAAGAGATACAGAGGGAGGCAGGCCTTTCCTATCTCTTTATAACGCACGACCTCGGCGTGGTTGAATACATCGCCGATGAAGTGGCGGTTATGTATAACGGCAAGATAGTGGAGAGCGGGCCTACCGAGGAGATATTCCTGCGCCCCAGGCACGAATATACGCAAAAGCTCCTTTCAGCAGTGCCGAGGCTTTAAAAAATGGAGGTACGGTAAAAACCGCTGTACTCCTTAACTTACGAACCATTCAATCCATTGTCTTTTGCCTTTCCTTTTCAAATCGCCTCATGGCCTTTTCCGCCCGATGCTTGAGTTTCGTAGGGCGGGTCACACCCGCCAAAATATCAGAAGCCTATTTTACTAATGACGGGCATTGCCAGCCCTTGCTGAAATCATTTGTCAATTATCTCGTTAAGGCCTTCAATAATCTGGTGCAGTTCTTCTTGAGAGACTTTGCCGATCTTTTTACCAAGCCGTTCTATGGAAAGGGTTCTAATCTGGCTTATCTTTACCCATGAACGCCTTGGAAGCCTGGAATTTTTGAGTTCAAGCGTAAGTGGAAAGCCGGCCTTTTGATGCTGGCTGGTCAAAGCCACGGCAATAACTGTTCCTGACCGTTCATTAAAGACTTCTTGGCTGAGGATAAGCACAGGGCGCAGGCCTGCTTGCTCCTGTCCTTTAACTGGGTTCAGGTCAGCCCAGATGATATCGCCCCTTAATATTCCGGCTATTCGCTAAGTTCCGTTGTAAAGCCCTCTTCCGCCATTGCCTTCTCGAATTTCGGGTCGAGTTTGGAACATTCACGGGCAAGGCGGCTACGTTCAACCTGTTCCAGTTTCTCCTGAACGGCTGTTTGAATGGCTTTACTGCGGTTTGGAAATACACGGGTTTTAACAAGCCTGTCAAGCTTGGCAAGAACCCGTTCGTCCATGCTTATAGCTATCTTTGCGGTACGCATAATCTGCCTCCGGTATTGCTATGTATCATACCATGATTTTATGCAAGATTTTCAAGTTTCAGGCGGGTTACACCCGCCAAAATATCAGATGCCCATTTTACGAATGGCTGACATTGCCGGCTCTACCCCTTTTGACCCGTAAAATCGCTTAAAAAGCCATCGCCGCCGTTCTAAGCCCGGTTGTTTCGTCAAACCCTGCCATTATGTTCATGTTCTGCACGGCCTGACCGCTTGCGCCTTTTACAAGGTTGTCTATTGCCGACACGGCTATGACGAGTTTTTTTGCCTTGTCCGCGTAAACGCCTATGTCGCAGAAGTTTGAACAGCGCACCTGAGATATATCCGGAAATTTACCTTCAGGCATTACGCGCACAAACTGCTCGTTTGCGTAAAACCCCGCGTATAGCTTTATCGCTTCTTCCGTTGAAATGCCTTTTTTAAGCGTGGCGTACGCCGTTGTGAGTATGCCCCTTGACACGGGCAAAAGGTGCGGTGTAAAAGCGATTGTCGTCTTCTTGCCTAAAACGCTTGATATGCCCTGCTCGATTTCCGGCGTATGCCTGTGGCAACCTATTTTATAAGCTTTAAAGCCGCCGTAAACCTCCACAAAAGACGTTTCAACCGTTGCCTGCCTGCCCGCGCCGGATGTGCCGCTTTTGGAGTCTATTATAATCGCGTCGGGTTTTAACAGTTTTTTAGCCGCAAGCGGGGCAA
>SCQA01000089.1 GCA_004298725.1 bacterium | reverse complement strand
AAAGCCGCGTCATCTGCCGCGGCTGAGGGGCGACTTGTAACCTTCGGCATCGTTCCAACCAAGCCGGAAACCGGCTACGGCTACATAAAAGCCGGACGCAAACCCATTAAAAAATTCGGCGCTTTTAAAATATTGGGCGTCGACAAATTCGTGGAAAAACCCGATGAAGCGCGCGCAAGGGAATACCTTGAAAGCGGCGACTACCTTTGGAACAGCGGCATATTCGTATGGAAGGCCTCCAGAATACTTGAAGAAATAGCCGCGCATCTGCCGGGCGTAAATAAACAGCTTGACTATATACGCATGGGAGGCAACGTCGCGCACTGCTACAAAAACATAAGAGGCATTTCAATTGACCACGGCGTGCTTGAAAAATCAGCTAACGTGGCCGTAATACCGGCTGATTTCAAGTGGTCTGACATCGGCAGTTGGAACTCTTTCAGCGAAATACTCGATACCGACCCGTATGGCAACGTAATTAAAGGCAAGGTCGTTGACATCGGAAGCTCCAATTCAATAATATTCGGGAACAACAGGCTTATAGCGACCATCGGCCTTAAAGATTTTATAATCGTCGACACGCCGGATGCCACCCTTGTCTGCCCCAGAGACAGGGCGCAAGACGTAAAAAACATCGTTGACCTTATAAAAAGAAAGGGTTATGCCGAACATGAATTTCACGTCACTGTCAACAGGCCGTGGGGCACGTATACCCTGCTTGAAGCCGGACCCGGGTACAAAATAAAAAAGATACAAGTAAACCCCGGCAAAAGATTAAGCCTGCAAATTCACAACCGCAGAAGCGAACACTGGGTGGTTATAACCGGCACGGCGCGTGTGCAACGCGGCGATGAAGTTACCGACTTAACCGTCAACCAAAGCACTTACATACCCACCGGAGTAAAACACCGGCTTGAAAACCCGCTCAAAACCCCTTTAGAGCTAATTGAAGTACAAAGCGGCAATTACCTTGAAGAGGACGACATAATTCGGCTTGGCGACGACTTTGAACGCAAATAACGCCGCACCGCGGACTTCTTGCAAAAGACACTTCTAATGTCTGAACTTCTTTCATACCGGCAAAACAACGCGCAAACGCGCTACTTAGGCGCTGACTTTTTAGCCTCGGCGCTTGTAGCCGTCGTTGTTTTTTTATTTTACTTGCCTGCCCTGAAAAACGGCTTCGTAAACTGGGATGACCAGCTTTACGTCTACGAAAACCTGCGTATCCGCTCCATCGACGCCAAATTCATAAAATGGATATTTACCGAGCCGGTGCTTGCCAACTGGCATCCGCTAACCATGCTTTCTTTGGCGATTGACTATTCGGTATGGAAGCTTAACCCGTTTGGCTACCACCTGACCAACAACATACTTCACGGAGCAAACGCTTTTTTGGCGTCTCTGCTGACGGCGCGCCTTAGCAGAATGTCAAGCTCAACTAAAAAACCTTCTCATCATTTAATGCCCGCGTTTATCGGGGCTATAGCCGGGCTTATATTCAGCCTGCACCCGCTGAGGGTTGAATCCGTCGCATGGGTATCTGAAAGAAAGGACGTGCTTTCGGCGTTTTTCTTTTTATCTTCCGTTATTTTTTTCATGGAGTACGTTGTCTCAAACAAAAACCGCTTGTTTTGCTATTTTATTTCCCTTGTTCTTTTCGCGCTTGCCCTTATGAGCAAACCGATGGCAATAACGCTACCCGCCGTGCTTTTACTCATAGACTTTTATCCGCTGAAACGAGCTAATAAAACCATTGATCTTTTTATCGAAAAGATACCGTTTTTTATTGCGGCTTTTTTATGCGCTCTTGCCGCTCTATGGGCGCAACAAAAAAGCGGTACAATAAGCTCGCTTGAAACGCTCACTTTGGCTGAACGCTTAGGGGTAAGCGTTCGGGCAACGGCGTTTTACCTGTATAAGACCGTTCTTCCTTACAAGCTCGCGCCGTTTTACCCCTTGCCGCTTAAAACGGAAATGTTTGGCCCTGCGTTTGCCGCGTCTTTTTTGGTTCTCTCGGGAATAACCGCAGTCAGCTTATTTTTTCTTAAAAAAAACAGACTTCTTTTGACAATATGGCTTTACTTTCTTGTAACGCTGGTTCCGGTTATAGGCCTTGTGCAGATCGGCGCGCAAGGCGCGGCTGACAGGTATACTTACATACCGTCCATAGGTCTTTCAATCCTTATCGCCGCAGTTATAATATGTGCTTCTCAGGCAATTTCAAAAACTAAATTTTTAACAGTAGCCTTGATTATTACGGTTATACTAAGCGTTCCGCTTGGCCTTTTAACCTTAAAACAAAGCTCCATTTGGAAAGACCCTCTTACGCTCTGGACATATCAGGTAAAGTCGTACCCGGGTTCTTCCGCGTTGCCTTACAACAACCTTGGGCTTGCTTACGACTCGTCCGGCGATTTTGACAACGCGTTGAAAAACTACAACGTTGCCATCGTCCTAAATCCGAAGTACACGGATTCAATTTACAACAAAGCCTTTGCCCTTCAACGCCTTGACAAATGTAACGAGGCAATAAGCGGTTTTACGCGCGTAATAGAACTTAAGCCGTCCTTTATAAATTCATACATGAACCGCGGCATCTGCTACGCCACGCTTGGCGATTTTAACCGCGCCATCGACGACTTTACAGTTGCGGGTAAACTTGACCCGTCAAACAAAGCAAGCTACATAAACTTGGCGCTTGCGCAAAAAGCCGCAGGCGACTTGACCAACGCTCAGGAAAATTTTAGCAAGGCTGAAAAACTTGATGCGCGCTGATTATACAAACTCCGGCGCATAAAATAATGGCCATTTCATCAGGCATAGACATAGTTTCAATTGAACGCGTACGGAAAGCGGCTTTAAACAAGCGCTTTTTAACGCGCGTCTTCACGGAAAACGAGCTTGGCTCATTACCCCAAGCCATAAAACCCGCTTACACAAAACACCTTGCGTGCGTCTTTGCCGCCAAAGAGGCTTGCGTTAAAGCCCTGTCATTAAATCCGGGCTTTGCCGGAATATCCGTATCATGGAAAGACATTGAAGTAACAACCGGCGTAGAAAAAATCCTTGCCATTAAATTGCATAACGAGGCAAAAAAGCTTTTCGCCGGCTCTACGTTTTTCTTATCAATATCTTTTGCAAACGACGTTGCAATAGCGCTGGTGGTGATGGAATGGACAAAGAATGGTTATTGGTGACCAGTTCTTGGGGATAGGCGCTTGAGCTTCTATCTTTTAAGGAAGCTCTGATTTATTTCATGGTTTGTCATTGCTCTGCGAAGCAATTTCATTTTGGGTTAACGGCTAACTCCCCCTACCCCCTCTTAATTTAAGAGGAGGATTTTTGCGCCTCCCCTTAAATTAAGGGGAGGCCGGGTGGGGTTATTTTTCAGAGCGGTAGACATGGTTAGGCGTAAGCCGTAAGGCGCAGATGTAAAACAATCTTGGTGTCACGGCATAAAAACTGGATTAATCAGAAGATCCTTAACCGCTATCTTCTAATTACTGCTTTTCAGTATATCTTCCCTTTAAACCCTTTGGTTGTTTTAACCCTGCCGCGGCTATCCATGATAATGGCCTCTACGCCGATCTTCTCGGCAAGCAATACTCCGTCGTCCGCGCCAAGCACAAAGAACGCGGTTGAAAGCCCGTCCGCGACAGCTCCGTCGTCTGCAATAACCGTGGCGCTTCTGGTGCGCAAAGCCGGCATTCCTGTTTTCGGGTCAAGTATATGGTTAAACCTTTTGCCGTCCTTAACAAAAAACCTTTCATAATCGCCGGAGGTTGATATTGCTCCGCCCGTTACATGCGCCTCTCCGATAAGCTTGCCCTTTACGCGCGGGTCCTGTATGCCGATGATAAACGATTTTTGTTCCGGCACGGTCTGCACAAATGCCATATCCCCGCCCGCCTTGACAATGGCGCGCTCCACGCCGTTGGCCTTTAAAACCTCCGCTGTCTTGCCTACTACGAAGCCCTTGGCAATTCCTCCGAGGTTTAAAACCATGCCCGTATTTTTGAGAGCGACTGTTGAATTCTTCGTGTCTGTCTCTACAAGCCTGTAATTTACAAGTTTCAGCGCCTTTGTCAGCGCGCCCTTTTCAGGCACATTTCCGCTTTCACCGGAATACCCCCATAGAATGCCAAGAGCGCCTATTGTGGGGTCGAACGCGCCGTTTGAGAGCGCTGAAACTTTAAGCGACGCTGTCATCAACTCCAGCATTTCAGGAGACACATTCACGGCCCCCTGCCCTGCGGCTTTTGTTATTTTTGCCGCTTCACTGTCCGGGCTGTAGCTTGAAAATATCTCCTGAAGCCTTTTTATTTCTTCAAAAGCACGTTCAGCGGCCAAGTCAAACCTGAGCCTGTCGCCTTCAAAAAGCGTCAGCTCAACCACCGTGCCCATAAGGTCTTTGCGGTAGGTAACGCTATCCGCATTTTTTCTAAAAAACATCGAATACGCAAGCAGAACCATGACGAAAATAGTTATCGCCGCGTAAAAAAAAGTCGCGCTACTCTTTGTAATGCCGCTGTTTTCTTCTTTCATGTTAAAATGAGTTTTCCCCCATATAAATAATGGTTGATACCATCTTAACTGTCAAATGATATTTGGTTCATAATTAGAATATAACAGTTTACCCAAATAAAAAAACCCCCCTTGTTCCAAAAAGGGGGGCAATCAAAACAACGCGCTTTACAGCGCGAATAAGTTCCTTTAATACTCATCTTCCTCGTTCTCTGATTTTTCAAGAATACCAAGGCCGGTGTCTTCTTCAACCCTGCCTTTTATCCGTTGCTCTCTTTCATTTCTGGACTTGCACTCCACGCAAACACGCGTAAACGGCAGAGCGCGAAGCCTATCCTCCGCAACCGGCTCGCCGCACTCTTCACACTGCCCGTAAGTGTTATCTTTTAGGCGCTCGAACGCGTCCTCTATTTCTGAAAGTTTTTCTCTGTCGCGGTCGCCGAGGGTCAAAGAAAGCTCCCTCTCGCGCTCGTTGCTGGCGAAGTCGTAAATATCGCCTATTTCAAACTTGAGCGAATCGCTCTCACTTTTGACTTTTTGCGAAACCTCTTGAAGAATTTTAGCCTTGGCAACAATAAGCTTCTTAACAATCTCTTTTTTAAAGGCTTCCTTTGATCTGGCACCTGACTTTGGAACACCGCTCTTAAGCTTTTCGATTATTGGAGCCTTTGCTTTAGGCGCAACCTTACGCGCTGTAACAACAACAGGTTTTTTTGACGAAACTTTTTTAACACCCTGCTTTGCCTTGCTCTTAGGTGCGGCTTTTTTATTGCTGGATATTTTTTTTGGTTTTGCTTTGGTCGTTGACATGGAGAGGTAGTATACAGTATTTAAAAAGATTGTCAACGATTTTTTTTATAAAAAAACAGCTTGGAATAGTCTTACCGAACAAAAAATATGATTGTAAATCAATAGGTTGCGGCATCGCTGTCAGCAAACATTCAATTGCCACTCTATAAAAACAACGTGAATTGCCAGTAGGGCAATTACCCTGTATAATAACCCGGCTTTGATTCACCTTTAAAGAACGGACCCGAGCGAAACCATTTGACTCGTGTTTGCGTCATACTATAAAATATCGCTGGCACACCAAACACATGAAATCAACTTCCAAATACGACGTTATAATTGTAGGCGCTGGGCACGCCGGTTGCGAAGCGGCACTTGCAACCTCACGCATGGGGCTTTGCACTCTTGTTGTTACCATGAACCTTGATACCATCGGCCAAATGTCATGCAACCCTGCTATTGGCGGCGTTGCAAAAGGGCATATTGTAAAAGAAATTGACGCCCTTGGCGGCGAAATGGCCCAGGCCATTGACGCATCGGCCATTCAATTCCGTTTGCTTAACGACAGCAAAGGCCCGGCAGTGCGGGCAACACGCGCTCAGGCAGACAGAACATTATATAAAGAGCGCATGAGAGCCGCTCTTGAACAGACTGAAAACCTGCACCTCCGCCAAGGAACCGTTACAGCGCTTCTTACTAATAACAGCCGGCAAATCAGCGGCGTACGCCTTGATACCAATGAAACATTCGAGGCAAAAGCCGTTATTGTAACCACGGGCACTTTTCTGCGCGGCCTTATGCACATCGGTTTAAATAAATTTGACGGCGGCAGAGCTGGCGAGGCTCCAAGTAAAGATATGTCTGAATCATTACTTTCGCTTGGCTTCACTCTGGGCCGCTTAAAGACCGGCACTTGCCCAAGGCTTGACAAAAGAACCATTGATTTTTCAAAGGTCGCGGAGCAGGAATTGCAGGGTACTGACATAATAAAACCGTTTTCCTTTTCTTCCGGCCCTATAACAAGACGGCAGATACCGTGCCACATAACCTATACAAACGATAAAACCCATAATATCATTAAAGAAAACCTTGATCGCTCGCCCCTCTACAGCGGCGTAATTGAAGGTACGGGGCCGCGTTACTGCCCCTCAATTGAAGATAAAGTTGTAAAATTTCCTGAAAGACACAGGCATCAGGTCTTTATTGAGCCTGAAGGCTACGACTCCGTTGAAATATACCCCAACGGCCTGTCAACTTCGCTTCCGGTGGATGTTCAGCTTAAGTTCCTTCGGACAATTGAGGGCTTTGAAGACGTCGAAATACTCAGGCCCGGCTACGCCATTGAGTACGACTTTGCAAGCCCAACGCAACTAAAGCCAAGCCTTGAAACAAAGCTAATTGAAAACCTCTACTTTGCCGGGCAGATAAACGGCACATCCGGTTATGAAGAGGCTGGCGCACAAGGGCTTATGGCCGGCATAAACGCCGCCCTGAAGATTAAAGGCAACTCGCCGCTTATACTTGGCAGGTCTCAAGCGTACATCGGCGTGATGATAGACGACCTTGTTACAAAAGGCACTGCCGAGCCTTACAGAATGTTCACCTCAAGGGCGGAGCACCGCCTGCTTTTAAGGGAAGACAATGCCGAATTCAGGTTAAAAGAATTAGGCTATAACGCCGGTCTTGTAACCGCACCGGCTTACAATATATTTAGCAGTAAAAAAAAGCGGGTTGAAGAAATATTGTCCTTTTTAGAAACCACCAAAGTAACGCCATCGGCTACGGTTACAACGGCTTTAAAGGCATTTGACGCGGACGGACCTAAAAAGACGCACTCTCTTAAAGAGCTTTTGCGCCGCCAAACAATGACGCTTGAAAAGGTTTTAAGCCTTTTGCCTGACGGCCTTCCCCGGCCATTGATGCCCTGCCCTGAAATAGCCAGCCTCGTGGAAACAGAAACCAAATACGAAGGCTACATAAAAAGAGAGCTTGAAGAGGCTGACCGCATTAAACGCCTTGATAACGTAAAGATACCGTCCGGCATTGCATATGAAAATATCCACGGCCTTTCTACTGAAATACGCGAAAAATTGAAACGGGTGCAACCCGAGTCTATTGGTCAAGCAGGCAGAGTCTCCGGCGTTACTCCGGCGGCCATATCCATGATAATGGTACACCTAAAAAAAACTGGAGCTATTTGATAAGGTTCACGCCTAACGCCTTGCCATTTATGGCAAAAACAACCGATTGTTCCACGTGGAACAATTCCCCGTCAAATTATTTAAAAGATAAAAACAATGCCTAATACGCCTGACAAAACCATGCTAAAAGAGCTTCTTAAAGAAGGTTGCATAGAGCTTGGCATTGATTTAACCGATGAAATGGCTGAAAAGTTCATGCGTTACCTTAATGAGCTTAAAACATGGAACAAGACAATAAACCTAACCTCGGTAATAAATGAAAAGGATATAGTAATCAGGCACTTTCTTGATTCGCTGACTATACTTCCCATAATAATTAAAGCTGATAGCGTCAAGCCTGTAAAACTTCTTGATATAGGCTCAGGCGCCGGGTTTCCCGGAATACCGCTAAAGATTGCCTGCCCGCGCCTTGACGTAACCCTTGTTGAGTCGCGTAAAAAAAAGGTTTACTTCATGCGGCATATCATACGCTCTCTCGGGCTTGGCATGGCAATAAAAGCGCTTGACGAAAGGGCAGAAGGCAACGAATTTATTTCAGCACACACTGGCTCTTTTGACATTGTCACTTCAAGGGCTTTTTCAAGCCTTGAAGATTTTTTAAATGTCGCCATGCCGCTTTGCGCTCCGCTTGGCAGAATTATTGCCATAAAAGGACCAGCCGTGGATAACGAGCTTATAAGGGTTCAGGGCCTCTCCGTCCTAGAAATTATAAAGGTTAAAGTACCCTTTGAAGATAGGACAAACTCTTTGGTCGTATTCACCAAGGAATAAGCGCGCAGGCAGATGTTCCACGTGGAACATTTGCCAAAAAACAACCCGCAGTTTCCCCTTGAAAACCATTCCCCATATGTTAAACTCTTGACTACTGCGTTGCTTTAGCGAAACGAACGGATTTTACTATGGGCAGAGTAATATCAATAGCGAACCAGAAGGGCGGGGTGGGGAAGACAACCACCGCAATAAACCTTGCCGCGTCTCTTGCAGTGGCCGAACAAAAGGTACTGCTTGTTGACTTTGACCCGCAAGGCAACGCCTCAAGCGGCATAGGCATTGACAAAAACGGCTCCGGCGGCATATACGACGCGCTCATCGGTGGCACAGAGATAACCGGCCTTATCAAAAACACAGAACTTGATTTTCTTAAGGTGGTGCCGTCATCCATAGATTTAAGCGGGGCCGAGGTTGAGCTTGTTGACGCGCCCGAGCGTGAGTTTAAGTTAAAAAAATGCTTAAAGCCGATTGTCAACGACTATGACTTTATCTTAATAGACTCTCCACCGTCACTAAGCCTTCTTACTATTAACGCACTTGTAGCGGCAGACGCGGTTCTAATACCGCTTCAGTGCGAATACTACGCGCTTGAAGGAATTACAAAAATACTTAAGACCATCGAGCTTATCAAGGCAAAACTCAACCCAAACCTTGAAATAGAAGGCATCCTGCTTACCATGTTCGACCCAAGAAACAACCTTGCCCATCAGGTTATGGAAGAAATACGGCGGCACTTCGGCGACAAAGCGTTTACCACCGTTATACCGAGAAACGTAAGGCTTAGCGAAAGCCCGTCCCACGGAAAGCCGGTTATACTCTACGACGTTCAATCGCGCGGCGCGACAAGTTATATGGAATTCACTAAAGAATTTTTATTAAGAAAATCAAGTGGTTACACGCCAAAGGGGCAGTATGCTGAATAAAAAAAGGGTGCTTGGCAGAGGCATAGGCGCGTTAATCGGCGAAACAGAGTCAGCGGCACAGCAGAAACCCTCCAAAGAAAGGTTTTTGCTCTGTCCCATAGGCGATATAACACCAAATATGTACCAGCCAAGAAAAACTTTTAACGACGCATCCATAAAAGAGCTTGCGGACTCGATAAAAGAAAAGGGCATAATAGAGCCGCTTATCGTAAGAAGAAACCCTATACACGGTTTTGAGCTTATCGCCGGTGAAAGGCGGTTACGCGCGGCCAAGTCCGCCGGCCTGAAAGAAGTGCCTGTGGTGGTAAGCGACGCTACGGATGAAGAGAGCCTTGAATTTGCAATAATAGAGAACATACAAAGGGAAGACTTAAACGCGTTGGAAGAGGCTGAAGCTTACAAAAGCCTTATGAACTTTGGGCTGTCTCAGGAAGAAACGGCAAAACGCGTGGGCAAAGAACGCGCTACGGTTGCTAACTACTTGCGGTTGTTGAAACTTCCGCATGAAATAAAAGAAGAGCTCGCAAAGGGCACAATAAGCATGGGGCACGCGCGCGCCATACTCTCCCTTGACGGACACGGTCATCAAACCGAGCTTTGCAGAAAGATTCTAACAAAAGGCCTCTCCGTGCGCGAGGCCGAGCGGCTTGCAAGCACCTCTTTGAAAACCAAAAAGACGGACAAAAAACAAGCGCGCTCTTCAGGCGGCCTTCAGATAGAGATAGAAGAAGAACTGCGTACAATACTGGGCACCAAAGTAGTTGTATGCGACAAGAACAACAAAGGGAAGATTGAACTAAACTATTTTTCAGCTGATGAAAGAGAGCGCCTGATAGATTTATTGCGTTTGATAAAAAAACGCTGATTGCGCTCACAACCGGAGGGGTAAAATGTTCAACAAAGAAAAAGAAGAAAAGAAAAAAGGCGGCGACGTAATCGGCCTTATAGGCAAAGGCATGACCGTACAAGGCAAACTGAGCTTTGAAGATACCGTAAGGATAGACGGCAACTTTAACGGCGAAATAAACTCCGGCGGCACGCTCGTTATAGGCGAAAGCGCGCACGTGGAAGGCGAAATAAAAGTCGGCTCCGTTATAATAACCGGCGAGGTTTGCGGCATAATAGAAGCTAAAACCCGCGTGGAACTTCAATCGCCGGCAAAAATAACCGGCGAAATAAGAACGCCCAACCTTATTATGGGCGACGGCGCGGTCTTCGACGGCAAATGCGTAATGCTGAAAAACGACCCCTCCGCTAACGTCGAAACCGCCGGGTTCGGGTCGGCCGCTGATGTCAACTACAAACAAAGCGCTAATTTTTAACGCGGCGCGTATTTATTTTTCAAGGAGCGTTTTTATAAATGGAAAAAGAAAAGAAAATATGGCTTGACGGAAAACTCGTTGATTTTGAATCGGCCGCCGAGGTCAACTGCAAACAAAGCGCTAATTTTTAACGCGGCGCATATTTATTTTTCAAGGAGCGTTTTTATAAATGGAAAAAGAAAAGAAAATATGGCTTGACGGAAAACTCGTTGATTGGGAAAGCGCCAACGTGCACGTGATGACGCACGCGCTCCACTATGGCCTCGGGGTGTTTGAAGGCATACGGTGCTATAAAACCGAAGACAACAAAAGCGCGGTCTTTCGCCTGAAAGAACACACCAAACGGCTTTTTGAGTCCGCTCACATAGCGCTTTTGAAAATACCGTACACTGAGGACGAAATAAATTCGGCGATAATAAAAACGCTTGAGGCAAACGGCCTGAAAGAAGGCTACATTAGGCCCATTGCGTTTCTTGGAGACGGAAGCATGGGCATATACCCCAAAAACAACCCTGTTCGCGTGGCAATTGCCGCATGGGCATGGGGAGCGTACCTCGGCGAAGAAGCGCTTAAAAACGGCATCCGCGTTAAAGTATCGTCGTTTGTCCGCCATCATGTGAACAGCTCGATGACAAAAGCCAAAATAACAGGCAACTACGTAAACTCCATACTCGCCAAACGCGAAGTTGTGGCCGGCGGCTTTGACGAAGCCCTGCTTCTTGACACGGAAGGGTACGTATCCGAAGGAAGCGGCGAAAATATATTCATCGTAAAAAATGGCACACTAAAAACAACTCCACTTACTTCAGTACTTAACGGCATCACGCGCGATTCTGTCATAAGAATAGCCCGTGACAAGAAAATAGAGGTTAAGGAAGAACGTTTTACGCGCGATGAATTGTATATAGCGGACGAAGCGTTTTTCACGGGTACGGCGGCTGAA
>SCQA01000088.1 GCA_004298725.1 bacterium | reverse complement strand
CCTTCTATGGATAAAAATAGCCTTGTAAAATCAAGATGTTATGGATTTAAATTTTAACGAGAACGACACCATTGCGGTTTTTTTAAACATACTGCTTATAATAGAGCATACATGTAACACGACACCGTAGACGTGTCAATATTTTTTGAAAAATTTGGCAAGCTAAAGTAATAATTTCCTCTTTTACCAGAGCGTGTAAAGTTGTCAATGATGGTTTTTTTGAAATATTGGAATCTGATATTCCGGTTGGAGGTGCCAACCCACGAAACTGATTGTCATACGGAAGGTTTTGTAGCTGTCAATTTTTTTTAACCAGAAAAGCGGCCAGTGAAAAATAGAAATCCGCCCATGTGTTTTTACACGCATGGGCGGATTTCTATAAACGTCAGTTAAATTGTCACAACCTAAAATATCGCTCAAATTTTGAAAGTCAAAGCAAACCCGTCTGCTATACGCCGCCTACCCCGTGCTTTTTAAGGCGCGCCGACACGACCGCCCACTTGATGTTCTTCATAAACGCCTCGATATACGGCGGCCTCTTTACGCCATAATCAATAACATACGCGTGTTCGTAAACATCCATTACAAGAAGCGGAACAACAAGCGCGGGAAAATTGAAGTTATGCGTATCAAGGCAGTAATTATGCGGCCTGTTATCGTATAACGACAACCCCAAAATTACCCACCCTCTGGCGGCCATGCCGCATGCCTTGAAATTCTCCGCCCATTTTTCAAATGAGCCGAATTCCTTTGCCAGCAGGCTTGAAAGCTCCGCGCCCGGCTTAGCCTTGTCAACGCCGAGGTTTTCAAAATAAAGCTCATGCAGAACGACGCCGTTCAGGGCAAAGGTTTCATCGGCCTTCAGCGCCCTCATATCGCTGAATATCTGGTTTGCTTTTGTAATGTCAGCGGTTTTAAGCCTATCTTCTATTTCATTCAGCTTGTTTACGTATCCGGCATAAAGGATGTCTTTGTGCTGTGAAATCTGGTTATCGGAAATTCCGTCAAGTCCGGTAAGTTCAAATTTCTTAACTTGATTAGCCATAATTAAAAGCCTCCTTTTTGATAACGCACAGCGGATGTTTTAGGGTACTTGTTTAATTAAAGCGCAAAAACCGGCTTAGTCAAGGCAATGGCGCTAAAAAAGGAAGCGTGCGCTATGGATTTTTTTTAAGGATGGAGAGCATCTCGGCATGGATAAGGCTGTTTGAGGCAAGGCACTCGGGCGTATAAATTGAAAAGGCGTTGCCGTTAAAATCCGTAAGGGTTCCACCGGCTTCGCGCACAAAGAGCGCGGCAGAGGCAGTATCCCACGGCTTTAACTTCATTTCCCAAAAACCGTCGAACCTGCCGCAAGCCGTGTAGCTTAAATCAAGTGCGGCTGAGCCTGCGCGCCGTATTGCCTGCGCCTTTACTGAAAAATTTGAAAAATGGTCAAAGTTATTTTGCTTTGACACTCTTAAGTCATACGGAAAGCCGGTTGCAAGAAGGCTCTTGTTAATCACTCCTATTTTAGACACCGCAATTTTCTGTCCGTTCAAAAACGCGCCCTTGCCCTTTTCACCGGAAAAAAGCTCGTCAAGCATGGGGTTATAGACGGCTCCGGCTATAACCTCGCCGTCTTCCTCAAACGCGACTGACACGCAAAAAACCGGAAAACCGTGCGCGTAATTTGTGGTGCCGTCAAGCGGGTCTATTATCCATTTAGTGGAAGCCTCCGGGTTACAACTGCCTGACTCTTCAGTGAGTATGGCGTGATCTGGAAAATGCCGCCTTATTTCCTTTATAATTATATCTTCGGCCTTTTTATCCATCTCAGTAACAATGTCAATTTCACCCTTGAACTCAATTTTTAAGTTCCGCCCAATGTTAGCCTTTAAAACCGCCCCCGCAGACTTAGCCGCTGTTACAGCCAAATCTTTTATTCTTGTTCTGTTTTTTTCAATGGACATAACGCGCCCCGTTAATATAACCGTAATAAAAACAGCAAACCCTGCTTGATGTCATCAAACAGGGTCGGTAATTAAATCCTGCTATTGCCGCAAACCGTCTTATTAATGACCACCCTTGCTTGAAGGGCAACCGGCGCAGGCAGGAGACGGCGCTTGCTTCGGAGCGGAACTATCTTTTTTTGCGTAGTCGGTCTGATGCCAGCCGGTGCCTTTAAGCACGAAAGAAGACTGCGAAATGAGCTTTTCAACATCGTTGCTTGAACAATGTTCGCATTTTTTTATGGGCTTGTCGGAAAACTTCTGAATAACCTCAAACTCTTTTCCGCACCCGTTGCACCTGTACTCATAAATAGGCATTGACTTTACACCTCCGAAAATTGTATACGCTTTAAGTATATGGTTTTTTGCCGCTAAAGTCAATGCGTTTGCCCTAATGCAAAGGAAACGCCGCGTTCATGGCACATATCGTTAGTTATGATATAATAATAAAAAACCTGATAAATAAATGGAGGCGCCGATGAAAAAATTACTTCGCCCAGCGTTATATGTTGTTTTAATGCTTTCAGCAATACTTTGTCTATCCGCGCCGGCCGAGTCAGGCGTTACTGAGCTTGGACTCGTAACCGGAAGAATGTTTGACGGCACGCCTGTAAAGATTGATAATATGGGCTCCATAGGACTGGAGCAGTATCAAGGGGCCATCTTTGAAAACATCAATATGCAAATAGACGCCGTTGCCGCGGATATATCGCTAAGCGACAACAGGTTCAATGATTCGCTCGGCGTTATAATAACCTTAGAATACGCCGACTTCGAAGTAGTCAATATGCCGATAACCGCGCATAACTCAAGAGAGATAAACGGCGCGCTTAAATGGTTTTCCATACCGATTAAAAAGACCGTCGCCAGAATTAAACTGACCGGCGGAGGCACAAACGTAGCGACATACGTCTGGCACATAAAACTGAAAACAGCCAATTAATGAAAAAGAGCCGCGCATTGCGGCTCTTTCAATACAAAAAAACAAAACAACACTTAAGGAAGCTCTAATTAATCCAGTTTTATGCCGTGACACCAAGATTGTTTTACATCTGCGCCTTACGCCTAACCAGGCCTACCTCTCTGAAAAATAACCCCACCCGGCCTCCCCTTAAATTAAGGGGAGGCGCAGGGGGAGTTAGCCGTTACCCCAAAATAAAATTGCTTCGCAGAGCAATGACAAACCATGAAATAAATCAAAGCTTCCTTAACGCGTGCCCTCTTTAAAACCGCAAAAAGAAACACTATAACAAACTAAGCGCCTTTTACGTCGCCGCCGACGACAATATCAGGAATTCTCAGCGTTGGCTGGGCATCTCCCACCGGAACGCCCTGCCCGTCCTTTCCGCACGTGCCTATGCCGAAACCGAGGTCGTTTCCGACCATGTCTATCTTTTTTAACACCTCCGGCCCGTTGCCTGTCAATGTTGCCCCGCGTATAGGCTCCGTAACCTTGCCGTTTTCTATCATATAGCCTTCAGTAACCTCGAAGACAAAATCGCCGTTTACGGTGTTTACCTGCCCGCCGCCCATCTTCTTTACCAATATGCCTTTATCAACGGATTTTATTATCGACGCAGGGTCCGCGTTTCCCGAAGCTATCATGGTGTTACGCATCCTCGGTATGGGCCTACTGCGGTATGACTCCCTCCTGCCGTTGCCAGTTGATTTAACCCCTGCCTTCATCGCGCTCAGCCTGTCGTGCATATACCCCATTAACACGCCGTCTTTCACAAGCACTGTTTTTTCCGTGGCAGTGCCTTCATCGTCAAAAAATGAAGAACCTCTTTTAAAAGGTATGGTGCCGTCGTCAATAACGGTAACAAGCGAAGACGCCACCTGCTGACCGGCCTTTCCCGAATATACAGAGAGGTTTTGCATGGCAAGGTCGGCCTCAAGGCCGTGCCCTACGGCCTCGTGCACCATAGTGCCTCCGGCTTCGCTCAAAAGAACAACCGGCATTTTACCGCCCGGCGCTCTTCTCGCGGTAAGCATCATTACGGCGCGCCTTGCCGCAGTCTCCGCGACGGCCTCCGGCGGGGTTTCATCGAATATTTCAAGCCCTATAATGCCGCCAAGCGGCTCATAACCCGTCTGCACCACGTCGTTGTCCTTTGATACCACGGAACATAAAAATATAAGCCCGGGCCGCGTCTCCTCCACCCACTCGCCAAGCGAGTTGACAATGCACGCGCTTCTTAAACCGTCGCCGTAAACAACGCTGACGTGTTGCACTCTTTTATCTAATGAGCGCGCGGCAAGATGGGCGCGTTTTACAAGCTCCACCTTGCCGCCAAGCGAAACATCTGACGGCTTTCTTTTAATGTCAAATCCAACCGCGATATTTTTTACTGCAAGCGAAATATCGCCCGGGTCTTTTCCTCCGCTAACGGCGGCCGCGACCGTGCCCGCCGCCGCCAAAAGGGCTTGCTCCGTAACATCGCTGGTATAGGCGTAATACGTTTTAAGCTTTGATATTACGCGGATGCCGGCGCCCCTGTCTCTTCCGCTTACGACCTTTTCTATCTTGCCGTCCTCGCTGATTACGGACGTATTGCGGACGTCTTCTATGAATATATCCGCAAACTCGCCGCCGTTTTTCAGCGCGCGCCTTAAAACCTTAAAAGGATCAAAACCGTCAGTAAGCGGCATTCCCGCGCACCCCCGTAATTTTAACTTTGCCCGCATATAAAAAAATTGTTATGCCTTATTGGTTATTTGTGACCTGTGGATAGCGGTTAGTTGCTTGAACTTCGTCTTCTAACCA
This sequence comes from bacterium, assembly GCA_004298725.1. GTDB lineage: Bacteria > Desulfobacterota > GWC2-55-46 > GWC2-55-46 > GWC2-55-46 > SCQA01. The sequence continues at coordinate 1,041 of SCQA01000088.1, read as the reverse complement.
CTAATTATTATTCTTTAACCACTGTCCACTAATCATCAACCACTGCCTTAAGAGCAACCTGCCAAGAATATAACTTAGAAAGGACGTCAAGGCAAGGCCAATACCCTGTTGACATCCGTCCTTTAAGGTATATGCTTTTACCAAACAAGGGAAAGAGCGACAATGCTTAAACCGGCCTTTCGCTACGCAAACAGAAAAGACGCCGGAAAGGCGCTCGCGGCAAAGCTTAAAAAATACGCCGCTGAAAACCCCGTGGCAATAGGCCTTCCGCGCGGTGGCGTGATTGTGGCTGTCGAGGTAGCGCGCGCGCTACCGTGCGATTTTGACGTAATAATAGCCGGAAAACTAAGAGCGCCGCTTAACCCGGAACTTGCCATAGGCGCGGTCAATGAAGACGGGCTCGTCTTCCTGAATAAAGACGTTCTTGGCTCTCTTCATGCCGGCGAAGATTATTTAAATGAGGAAAAAGCGCGGCTCCTTGTTAAAATAAAGGAGCGGCTTAAGGCATACCGCGCAATCAAAAAGAAAGTGCCGCTGAAAGGAAGAGCAGTACTGCTTATTGATGACGGCCTCGCGACAGGCTCTACAATGGTCTCAGCCGTACAAGCCGCGCATGCCGAAGGAGCAACTAAAATAATAGTGGCCGTGCCCGGCGGCCCGGAGGACACTATAAACAAAATATCGTCAATGAAACACGTTACCGAGGTTATCTGCCCCGTAGTGCCGCCTGTTTTTTTCGCGGTAAGCCAGCTTTACGAAAGCTTTCAACAGACTGAAGAAGACGAGGTTATCGCAATACTAAAACAATTTTAAAAAGGAGGCATCAAGAATGAAAAACGTTGAAATGAAGCTTTCAGGAAATACCCTTATAATAGAGGTTGACCTGACAAAAGAATTCGGCAAATCGTCATCAGGCAAATCAATTATAATTGCCTCTACCGAGGGAAATGTCAGCGTGCCGGAGCATGAAGGCATAAAAATAGGCCTTAACATTTACAAAAAGTAATTGATTCTGATGATAGCGGACGGCGATTCGTGGTT
>SCQA01000087.1 GCA_004298725.1 bacterium | reverse complement strand
GCCACACTGCCGATAAATCTCGCGCAGTTTCTTGAAAACGAAGCCGAGCTTTCGTCAGCGCCGGCGTAGAGGCGTAAAGAACGCAAATACAGCTTTGGCTGTCAATCCAATTATTTCCGCTAATTATGCCCATTTATTTTACCGATCATGCCGGTCTGTCCAATGGCCAACATGCCACTGGTGGCCAACATGCCGCTGGACATGGATTGATATTTTTGATTGTATCTCCAGCCCTCTTTAAGAAAACAGGAAGCACTGCGTACTACTTATGTCATGCCATTCTTTTTTAGCCGCGTAAACATAAAACGCCCGCGGAAGGAATGTATAATCCTTCCGCGGGCGTTCGCTTAAAAAACATGTGCCTTACTGCCTTACGGCACAAAAATTTTAATTCGCGCTAATTACCTGTCCATTTCGCCAAGCGCCCTTAAAGCGATAAGGCGCATTGCCTTGTTGCCTTTGGAAACAAAATACAGCATGGCCTCTTCGGCGCGTTTATCGCCAAGGCGCGCCACGGCCTCCAGAGCCTTTTCCACTACGCCTGCGTCAGCGTTTTTCAAAAGTTGCATTAACTGCGCCAAAAAGCGTATGTCGTTATATTTAGCGCACGAGTCAACCGCGCTTCTTAGAACCATCACGTTGGAATCTTTCAGCATTTCAACGAGCAACGGCATGGCTCTTTGATCGGCACACGAGCCAAGCACGCGCGCTACCGCCGCGCGCACGTCTTCCGCGGAGTCCGCGGAGGCCTTGGATAAAAACTCCAAGACCTTATCGCCCTTTATATCCGCCACGGCATATACGGCCTTTATCCGCTCCAGCATATCTCCTGACTCTAACTTCTTCGCCAGAAAATCAAGCTTTTCACGGAGCCTCAGTTTTTCAAGCGCCTCTGCCGCGGCCTTGCTTATTTCCTCATCGCTCTCGCGAAGGGCCTTTATCAACGCGTCTTGCCGTTTATCCATAGTCATTAAGTTTTACTGTATATCAGATTATAGCGGAAGTTTCAAGTGTTTCATGCAACCACGACAATAAATTATCAAGAGCCCTTTTTGAAAACGCCTGTTTCTTATCCCTGCTATTTTTAAAGCGAATCGCCAACTGAGGCAGAAGGCCGAAATTAGCGTTCATCGGCTGAAGCGGCCTTGACTCCGTGGAGCTTACGTAATCAAGAAGCGCCCCTGTAATCGTGCTAATCGGCGGACATACCAATGGAAGCCCTTTTACAAGCCTTGCGGCGTTTATGCCCGCGACAAGCCCTGATACCGAAGACTCAAGATAACCCTCAACGCCGATAACCTGCCCGGCAAAAAATATCATGGGGTTTGCCGCGAGTTGACAAGTATTCAATATAATCCCGGGTGAATCAATATAAGTATTTCTGTGAAGCTTTCCCAGCCGCGCGAATTCGGCATTCTCGAGGCCGGGTATCATCCTGAATACGCGCTCCTGCCCGCCGTATGAAAGCCTTGTCTGAAACCCGACCATATTGTAAAGCGTGCCGATAGCGTTATCTCTTCTAAGTTGCACCACTGCGTGCGGCCGCTCGCCGGTTCTCGGGTCAAGAAGACCCACCGGCTTCATTGGACCGAAGGCAAGTGTCTCCGGTCCGCGCCGTGCTAATGCCTCCACCGGAAGACAGCCTTCAAAGAGCGGCATAGCGTCAAACCCGTGGCTCGGCGCGATATCAGCGGCAATAAGCTCCGCAACAAACCTGTCATATTCAGGCTTGCCAAGGGGGCAATTTATAAAATCGCTTCCTCCCTTGCCGTAACGGGACGCCTCCCACGCAACGGACATATTTATTGACTCGCGGTAAACTATGGGCGCTACGGCGTCATAGAAATAAAGGCTCTCCCTTCCTACAAGTCGCGCAACAACAGGGGCAAAACCATCGGAAGTAAGCGGCCCGGTGGCTATTATCACCGGCCCTGAAATATCAGGAAGTTCGCTGACCTCCTGCCTTATAATTTCAGCGCCCATGGAAATCAGCTTGTCTGTCGTAAAAACTGAAAACGCCTCGCGGTCAACGGCAAGGCTCAGCCCCGCCGGCACCTTCGTAGCTTCGCCGGCCATTATAACAAGCGAACCGAGCAGACGCATCTCTTCTTTTAACAGGCCGGAAGCGTTCTCAAGGCCTGTTGACTTAAACGAGTTAGAGCATACCAGCTCGGCAAGGCCGCCCAGACGATGCGCCGGAGAAAAACGCTTAGGCTTCATCTCCAAAATCGTCACCTTCAAACCACGCTTTAAGGCCTGATACGCGGCCTCGCACCCGGCAAGCCCCCCGCCTATAACTGTAACTTTAGCAAGTCCCGTCATTTAACGCCTCTCCATGCGATAATTCCTCTATTCAATGATACATCAGCCCAAGCACTACGCTCAAGGTTTTTTGAGCGCCAACGCCTCTTAAATTAGCATAGTCGATACCATGCGCGTGTTGCAAAGATTTTACTTTTATGATAGCCTCTTCAAATGAAGTTAGTCAGAGCGCGCCTGATAGTCGAGGGCCGGGTGCAGGGCGTTTACTTCAGGGCTAACACCGTAACCATCGCTAAAACCCTCGGCGTATCCGGCTTTGTAATGAACAAGCCGGACGGAACCGTAGAGGCCGTGCTTGAAGGCAATGAAGCAGACGTCAAAAAAGTCATTGGGTGGTGCCGCGTCGGCCCGCCAAGGGCGCGAGTAGACACGGTAAACGTCAAATGGGAAGATTTTAAAAGCGAATTTAGCGACTTTACCGCGCTTACGCGCGACGACGGATAATAGCCACGGCGTATAACCCTTCCATACTCAAGCGGATAAGAACAATTAATGAAAACATTTAAATTCAGCTTGAAAAATATAACGCTTTTCATAACCGCGCTTCTTCTCGCGTGCGGATGCGCCAAAGCACCGCCAAAAGGGCCTATAGTATTTCATCCGTCTGAAAAAGCCAAGACACCGGAGAAGACAAAAGCAGGCTACAAGCTTGACAAACGCACATGGATATTTGAAACAAAGAACGCTATATTCAGGATAACGCATGTCTCGGAGGCCGACGGCAACGGAGCCGGCTTTCCGCTTGGCGACGACCTGCTAACGAACGGCTACGTGGTTTTTAAAATGGAAATGGAAAACCGCTCGCTGACGGCCAAGATGCTTTTCAACCCGGCGCAAGCCGTGCTTGTTGACGACGCGATGGACTACAAAAAGCCGCTTGACTACACGGACTTCTACGAAATGGTAAGCTCATCGGACGACCCTGAATCAAACCTGAAACTCTCTGACGTAAAAGAACGCTTCTATGACCTTTCCATAACCGTCAAGCCCGGCGCAAAGATATCAAAACTCCTTGTCTTTGGCCCGCTTGAAAAAGGCGTAACGCGGGCAGAGCTTAGCATTAAAGAAGTCTATGTCGGCACCGCCTCGCTGAGGCTTTCGTTCCCTTTCGTGCTAAGGTACGCGAAAGCGCCAGCAAAAGACGCGGAAGCCAAACCTGCCCTGACGGAACAGACAGAACAATAACCTCACAAATCGCCAAAAACCGTTTTATCAATACGCATAGCGCCGTTGCAACAAAGCTACGCACCCATCTGCCGTCTTCTCCCTGCCGCGTAAAAATTACCGGAAAATAACAGTCAGAAAAATAACTACGGCCTTGCCGCAACGCGCTAAGGCACTAACTTTTTGACCTTGTCCGCAGTCCGGCTGACCGTCTTTTTCGCGCTGTCCGCGCTTTGCTTCATCTGTTTTTCAACCAGCTCAAGTTTTTCTCCGGCCTGTTCGGTCTTTACTCCGGCGGTCTTTAAATATTTCGCTCCGCCGAAGTAAGCAAAACCAGCGAGTATCAAAATACCGAGCAGTATTCCGATGAATATTTTAAACATACGCGTCGTCTCCTTATTCTAAAACTTCCCGCTTTAGCCTAAGCGCTTCTTCGTAAAGCTCCCTTTTTGGAATACCGTACTCAGCGGAAAGCCTTGCGGATAAATCCTTAAGCCGCTCGCCCTGCCGAAGGCCTTCAACTAACGCCTCCTTTATATCGCCCGCGTCTTTTTTAACAACTTCACCGCCAGCCCTTATTACAAGCGTTATTTCGCCCTTAAGCTCCTTATTGCTTATTTGTTCCAGCACCGCCCTCGCCTTGCCCCTTAATACATCTTCATACAGCTTGGTCATTTCTCTGGCAACGGACAAGTCAACGTCACCGAGAACTTCCACTACGCACTCGAGAGTATCTTTAAGCCTGCGGGCTGATTCATACATAACGTAAGTATGCGCCCCGTCTGTGGACTTCATGGCGATAAAAAAATCCCTTCTTCCCGTTGCCTTTGCCGGAACAAACCCTTTAAACGTAAACTCGTTTACCGGCAAGCCTGAAACGCTTACGGCGGATATTATCGCGGAAGGCCCCGGAACGGTTGTAACATGCACACCTGCTGTAATTGCCGCTTTTATAAGCCTGTAGCCAGGGTCTGAAATACCGGGCGTGCCAGCGTCGGACACAAGCGCTATGTTTTTACCGGACTTTAATTCGTCAACGAGCTTCTCCGCTTTCTCTTTTTCATTATGCTCAAAATAACTTGTAAGAGGCTTTGAAATGCCGTAGTGCGAAAGGAGCTTTCCGGTGTGCCGTGTATCTTCCGCGGCTATAAGGTCAACTCTTTTTAGCGCCTCTATCGCCCTTAATGTTATGTCCGCCATGTTTCCTATGGGGGTTGCCACGACGTAAAGCGTGCCG
>SCQA01000086.1 GCA_004298725.1 bacterium | reverse complement strand
CCCCATAAAAAGCCTGTCGGACGCTCCGGCTGTGGTAAGTTTTATCTTATACCAGCCTATCTCCTTGGTTTTTCCTTTATACACCCTCGCTCCGCCTGCCTTTGCCAGCAGTTGCGAACCGAGGCACACGCCAAGCACCGGCACGGCCCCTTTAATGGCGGACTCAAGAAGTTTTATTTCGTCTTTTATAAACGAATATTTATCGTCCTCATACACGCCCATAGGTCCGCCAAGCACTATGACGCCGGAGACGCCGTGCGGAACAATCTTCGGAATTTTATCATGAGCAAATACCTTTACGTATCTTGCGCTAAATCCGGAACTTTCAAGTTGTTGCTCAATAAGGCCAAGCCCCTCGCTTGCAACATGCTGTATTACGAGAATACTGCGCATTAACCCTTCTCCTTCACCGTTTTTCTTCAAGCGCGTGAATTATTATTTCCGCTATGGCGGCCATGGACTGCCTTCTGTCCATGCTTATCTTTCTTATGCGCGAAAAAGCCTCGGCCTCGCTAAGGCCCTCTTTTTCCATAAGAAGCCCCTTAGCCCTTTCAACAATCTTTCTTGCCTGCAAGGTATTCTTTAAATCGCGATTTTCCTTTTTTATATGCTCGGCTTCGCCGAAACGCGATATGGCAAGCTTAACCGACGCAAGAAGCTCCTCATGGCGCACCGGCTTGGCAAGATACCCCATAACGCCCGCGTCAACCGCCCTTTTTATGGTCTCGTCGTCGTCGCACGCGGTTAAAAGTATCACTGCGGTGTGGCACAAGCGGTTTATCTCCCCTGCCGCGGTAATGCCGTCTTTTACAGGCATGGACACGTCCATAATTACAAGATCAGGCGTAGTCTCTTTGCATATTTCAATTGCTTGGGCGCCGTTAGCACCCTCGGCAACAACCTCAAAGCCGCTGTCTTCCAGTAGCCCCCTTAAAACTTTTCTCTCTGATTCGTTGTCGTCAACTATCACTATGCGGCTTATTGTATTATCCATAATATTACTAAGAGAGCAAATTCAATGCCACATCTGTTTTTCAAATATTTCAGTATGTTACAAGCCACGGCAAGCGCGTTACATGCGGTTTTTTAAGGCAGGCGTGCTTAAGTTTTAATCACTTCTTCGCGGCCTTGCGATAAAGCTCAAGGTATCGTATTGCGGATTTTTCCCAGCTAAAATCTTCTTTCATGCCGTTTAACTGAAGTTCCTTCCAAGCGTTTTTATCTTTAAAAAGCGCTGCGGCACGCTTTACAGCATTAACAAGCGCCTCGCCTGAATAATCTTTAAACTTAAAGCCAGTGTTGCCGACTGCTCCCGCGCCAGCGTCTTTTACGGTATCTTCAAGCCCACCCGTTGCCCTCACAACAGGCACAGTGCCGTACTTAAGGCTGTATATCTGGTTAAGGCCGCACGGCTCGTAGCGTGACGGCATTAAAAACATATCCGCGCCTGCTTCCACAAGATGTGCAAGCTTATTCTCAAAAGCTATCTTCACGCCAAGCTTGGGCTTATAGTCAGACGCAAAACGCTCCGCCATATCAACGTACTTCTTATCCCCTGTGCCAAGCAGAACAAAACCGATGTCAAGCTTCATAAGCTCCGGCATGGCTGATGCCAGTATCGCCATGCCTTTTTGCTCTGTAAGCCGCGTTACCATACCTATAAGCGGCGCTCCGGCCTTTAGCTTTAAACCGAACTCTTTTATAAGCTCCGCCCTGCAAACTGCCTTGCCCTTCATGTTTACAGGTGAATATTTTTGCGGTATGAAGGCGTCTGCCTCGGGGCTCCACTCGTTGTAATCAACGCCGTTTATTATGCCGAAGAGGGCTTGGCTGTTGTGCCTTAAAAGCCCGTCAAGGCCGCACCCTTGTTCCGGCATCTGTATCTCTTTAGCGTATGTTTCGCTAACGGTGCTTATGATATCCGCTGATACTATGCCGGCTTTTAAAAGGCTCACTCTACCCCAAAACTCAAGGCCTTCAGGCGAAAAGAACGATTGGCTAAGGCCGGTAAGCCCGTAAAGCCCCGGCGAAAATAAGCCCTGATACGCGAGGTTATGCACTGTAAAAAGATTGGCCGCCTTTGCAAAAAGCGGGTCGCTCCGGTAAAAGTCATTCAAATACGCTCCGACAAGGCCTGTCTGCCAGTCGTTTGAGTGAATTATATCCGGCCTTATGGCAAGCGCCCTTATTGCCTCAAGCACGGCCCTTGAAAAAAAAGCGAACCTCTCAAGGTTGTCTGAATAATCAAGCTCCGGCGTGCCGTAAAGAAATGTCCTGTCAAAATATTCATCGCATTTAATCAAATATACGTCCGGCCCGCTTGATACGGCCTTAAAAACGCGCCCCCGCACCTGCTTGGAACCTATTGGCACGGACACTTGCACGCCTGTTTCGCTGACGTCAAAACCGCCAAGCGCGGTAACCCTGTGAAACGGAAGAAATACACAAACGCGGCAGTCGAGCTTTTCAAGCGCCGACGGGAGCGCGCCTGCCACGTCGGCAAGGCCGCCGGTCTTTGAAAAAGGAGCGGCCTCGGAGGCCGCGAAAACAATGTTTAATGACATGGCTAAAAACTAACAGAAATGCGCTTGCCAAGCAAGGCAATAAAGAAAGTTATCGGTTATCAATGAACGGTAACTGCTCGCTGTTTCTCTGCGACGCGGGATAAATCATAGTCTCCTTAAAGTTGCCGGACAAACGCCATGAAAATTTATCTTTATACTAAAGTGCTTTTGCCTTAAAATAATAAGATGTTTTTAAACTCCCTAAACCCCGTTCAACTTTCAGCGGCCACCTTCGGCGACGGGCCGCTTCTTATTTTAGCGGGCGCGGGAAGCGGCAAGACAAAGGTGCTTGTCTCGCGCGTGGCTTACCTTGTTTTGAAAAAAGGCGTGCGCCCGGAGCATATCGTCGCGGTAACGTTCACCAACAAAG
>SCQA01000085.1 GCA_004298725.1 bacterium | reverse complement strand
ACTAAAATTCTCGAGCTTGGCACGAAGCTCAGCCAATACTCGATTAACGGCGGCGCTGCGCCTACCGGAGGAAAATTAGGCGACCTCCTAACCCTTGCGCAACTTAAAAACCTCGCGGATGGCAACTACCTTTTTTCAATACCTAACGCCACATTAAACCTCGCTATTTCTCAAGGCATGGTAAAGACTCTTGCAAGCCCGAGGATACGAATACTCAACAAGAAAAAAGCGCGTTTCGCAATTTCAGACAGGGTGCCGATTGCGGTGTCAACCACGACGGTCGCGCAGACGACCACCACCGGCAGTACCCCCGAGTACAAGGAAGTGGGCGTGAAGATGGATTTTATTCCGATTGTTCATTCCGAGGAGAGCGAGGTTACGCTTGAGGTAAAACTTGAAGTCTCTTCGCTCGGCGAAAAAGTTACGCTTCAGGCGGACGGCAAGTCAACCGAGGCCTACACCACAAGAAGCAGGAACGCCGAGACTTTCCTGCGCTTAAAAGACGGCGAAAAGGCTGTGCTCGCCGGGCTTATATCAAACAACGAAAGAACGTCCACATCAAAGGTGCCGTTCTTGGGGGATATCCCGCTTCTTGGCATTCTCTTTAAATCAAAGAGCGAAACCAGTGGAGAGACGGATATCCTCATGTCCATAACGCCAAGGATTGTTCGCGTAATTGACGTTCCGCCTGAGGTGAACAAGTCCATTCCTTCAGGCAAGGAAGAGTCTTACATGGGTAGCGCCCTAAGCATTCGGCAATTTCAACCGCCATCTTTGCCGAACGCTCAAAATATTTCAGAAGATGAAAACGCCGCAGTGCCGGAGCATCCGGTTCCGCAGTCGGCTCAATAAAAACTATGCGAAAGCCACGCGATAAATTCACTTTTCAAAGGGGTTTCACTTTAATAGAAATTATTATCGTGCTGAGCATAATCGCCATACTTGCTTCCGCCGCAATGCCGCTTGTGCGTATTTCAGTTAAAAAAGCCTATGAACTTGAGTTGAAGCGCAACCTCAGAAGCATCAGGGAAGCCATTGACAGATACAAGCTGAATTACGACAAACATCTGTATAAAAAGGACGAGGAATCCGGGCGTTCCGGGTACCCTAAAACTCTTCAGGAACTTGTTGAAAAAAAACTTCTCAGAAGGGTTCCATCTGATCCGTTTACCAACCAAGCCGATTATGCCACAAGGTCATATACCGACAAACCCGATGCCGTCAGGACGGACTTTGCCGACGTTTACGACGTAAAATCAGCCTCGGAGAAAACCGCGCTTGACAATACTATATACAATGAATGGTAATTCAAAAATAAACAGGCAAAAAGGCTTTACCCTTATAGAACTGCTGATAGTAATGTCCGTAATAGCCATCCTCGCCACCATCGCGGAACCTGCCGTCAGGCGTTTTACGATAAAGGCAAGGGAGGCGGTGCTGAGGGAAAACCTTTTCGTGCTGAGAGACGTTATAGACCGCTACTCTGCGGATCAAGGCGCATACCCGCAAACACTCGATGAGATTGTAAAGAAAGGCTATATAAGAACGGTGCCCAAAGACCCTTTTACGAACTCTTCAGAAACTTGGCAACTTATATACGCGGACAACGACGGCGAAGCCAGCGGAATATACGATGTCCACAGCGGAAGCGACATCATCGCGCTTGACAACAGCGCGTATAACGAATGGTAAAAAAAGCAAAGCCAAAAAAATATTCCATGTCAGGCGGCTTTACCCTTATCGTACTTGCAGGCGCGATAGCCGTAACGGGCTTGGTTGCGTCTATGGCGGTCAGGCGGCACATTGCCGTAATTAAAGCGGAAGAAGAGGAAGAGCTTCTGTTCAGGGGCAACCAGATTAAGACTGCTATTGATTCGTATTTTCTAAGCGTCGGGTCATATCCTGAAAAGCTCGAAAGCCTGCTTTACGACAACAAGTTGATTGCGCCCAGAAAACATCTGCGCCGGCTTTACAAAGACCCGGTTACAGACGGCTCGTGGGATGTTATAATGAACGCTGATGGCAAAATCTTCGGCATAAGGAGCAAGAGCGATAAAGAACCGCTTAAAAAAAGAAATTTCCCGGATGAGTACAAATCATTTGAAGGCAAAACAAAATACGCTGAATGGGAGTTTGTAAGCAGACTGATAAACGCGACGCCACAAACACGTTGAGCGAGGCATTAATTCTGTACCCCAGCATGACCGTTCATCCACACGACTGCGGGGAACACGAATAACAGCTCCCTATTTATCAATTATCAAACCACATCGATTCATGTACATTGCACTTACCAGCAAACAAAAAAACCCTGCCTTTTCAGGCAGGGTAAGTCAAACTTAATATCCCATATTTGTCCCACAAGAATCGTAACTACTTGTTATTTATTAATATTTATAAAGATTTAATCACCGTGTCAAGGTAGCGCTCTACCCCTGAGCTACGCGCCTGTAAAACCGCTTATTTCATTGAAACTATTTTAAAGCTCAGACTATAAATTTACTAAAGTGCGCCTTTATAATAACATATGCCGGATACTAAAACAGCTTTGCATTTTATCACAGTTAATATCGTTGTCAAGAAGTTACTGCAAGATTATCAAAGAGATACAATAGACGACACAAATTAAAGGCTACCTCTAAAAATTGATCTTTTTCCCGGACTCTGTGTCAATGCGTGAATAAAAATGCTCACATATTGGCATATATGCTCGGCTTTTTATTCCCGCCCTTCCTTGATTGCAGAAAAAATCTCTAATTTTTAGAGTCAGCCTAAAATTAAAAAAAACCATTTGGGCCAAAAAACTTCAAAAAACGACGCTAAAAAAACTTAAAAAATTATGCGACTGCACAGCAGTATCAAAATCTCGCATTTTCATGAGTTTCGCCTAAAAGCAGTCATGCTAAAAAAAAACAAAAACACAGCCAGTAACACGGTAAGCGCTAAAATGCCGGCCATTGACTCATTCATTAACCGGCGCTTAGCTATAAGCTACATAAATCAATATCCCGCACACGGCCCTTTGTTTATTACGAACAATTATTACGAAATTGGCGTCTGGTACGCGAAGTTGACATCATAACCGTTAAAACTACTCTGGCGCGAAGCCTTGCCCTAATTTTGTGTCATGCGCACCAGCGCAGGCACGCATATTAAAGCCGCCACTCTGCATTACTCCACTCGATGTTGGTTACATTTTGATTTCGTTGCAAAAAAAGAAGGGGGTTGCCTTTCGGGCAACCCCCTTGATTTTCATGGTGCCTATGGACGGAATCGAACCGCCGACACGAGGATTTTCAGTCCTCTGCTCTACCGGCTGAGCTACATAGGCGAGCTTACTACAACTTATATAAAATAATTTAACAGCCGGGTATTGTCAAGCTATTTAAGGCAATTCACGCAAGTAATTTTAAAAAAGCTGTTTTCAAGTCTAATCCAAAAAACATGAGGAGTTCTTTATCATCGTTAAAACACGGCATTGACTTACTTCAATGCCCGATATTCAAAGCGGTATATTGCGCTTGATTCCACGGCATCTATTTTTCATTTTACTTTTAGCTTACCTGACTGCGAACCTGTAATGCCGTATGCGGCTTGTCAAAACAAAAAACCCTGATTAACTACGCCCGCCTTTTTTATTGCCTTTTTATACAATCATCAGCTAACTGCGAAGTATCCGATTTAAACTTCCCCACCTTTTGCATGAGTCATAAAAAGACATTTTGGCGGGCAGTGCCCGCCCTACGATAACTGACTTAACAATCCCCCATGTCCTGTTATTAAAAAAGCGGTTAGCGGCTACTTGTTTTGTTTTTTATGTACCGTAGTGCGTGGCGACCGCCTCGCACTACGAGATTCATAGCAAAAAGTGCCGATACTTGCATTTTCTATAGAATTTGCTTTAATTGTATTGTAGCGCTCCCATATATATTGTCACGTCTTGCCAACACACCTCAGTCAGACAACTTTGCGGAGTTACGACGCTTTTATACCAGTGGGGTTTTAATCTGCACATAGCAACCCAATGACAGTTGAAGTGCGGGCATACCTTTTTGGTAAAACCTGCCTTAAGAAACATCGGGCTGAACCAACAAAAAAAGAGCGGTAAAAATAATGAGACTCAGGGACATTTCACTTGTTAATAAGGCCGGCATTGCGGTGTTGGCAGTCCTTCTTCCTATCGCAATAACTTTTTTATCCAGCTATGAAAGAAACAAGCGCACGGAGCAAGAACGCGTGCTTGCCGAGCTTGCCGCCGACGCCTCCGTGTTTGAGGGGATGATTTATCAGTTCTTCAACAAACTGAGCGCGAGAGCCGAAGACTTTTCAACCGACGGAATTATACGCGACGGCCTTGATGAAATAGCAGGGAACAGGCGCGCGGAAACCGCGCGCCTTAGCGAATACCTTTCAAAGCACAAACTCTCCATTGACAAATCAATTAACAGCATGTCCCTGCTTACCCTTGACGGCCGCGTAGCGGCCTCCACGGACAAAAACATGCTCGGCAAGGATTTTTCAACATCCCAATTTTTTACAAACAGCCTCAAAGAGCCGTCCATAAGCGAAACGCGCTCCGAAGACACGCGCCTTCCTTTGATAGCGGCAGGCGCGCCCATTAAAAGCAGGGCAACCGGAAAACTAACCGGCGTGCTTGTAAACCTTACAAACATCACGAAACTTAACAGCATGATTAACCGTATAACGGTAGGCAAGCATAAAAAGGAATACGGCGTAAAACCGTGGGTATCCGCCCAGAAAAATCTGAACTGGAATGTTTATGTTATTGACAGAAATATGCGGGTTATATCCAAGCCCGCTCTTGTTACCGATGAAGCGTTTAACCGGACGGTTGACTTGCTTCCGGCAAGGCAATGCCTTGACTCGAACACTGAATATGCCGGGTTTTACCGGAACTTTATCGGCGAAAACGTCGCAGGGGCGTCGCTTTGCGTTCCACAAATGAAATGGGCCGTACTCGTGGAAGCCCGGGAAGAAGATATACTCGCGCCGCTAAACGCGATCTGGCGCGACGCAATAACAACCGCCGTGGCGGTTATCGGCATACTGGTTCTGCTTGTCTTGGCTTTCATAAGGCAGGTGGCAAAACCGCTAAAAAGGCTTGCCAAAGCCACTGACAGCATCGCCTCCGGCGATTACAACGTAAGCGTTATTGACGAAGGCAACGATGAAATAGGCCGACTTGCGAAATCTTTTAACAGAATGTCCGCTGAGGTAAGCAAAAGGACAACCCTGCTTGAAGAGTCAACCGAGCGGCTAAATACCGTTATTGAAAACTCCACTGCGGCAATATACTTGAAAGACACGGAAGGCAGATACATCCTTGCGAACCGCAAACATTCAAATATCTGCAATATAAAGCCCGATGAAATTATCGGAAAAACGGACGGGGACGTCTGCCCGCGCGAATTAGCCGAAAAATTAGCGGAAAACGACCGTTTGGTTATCTCCGGCAGAAAACCGCGCACGTTTGAAGAGGCCGTTGACGAAGACGGCGGCACGCATTATTACGTCTCGGTCAAAGTGCCCATACTCGGGCCTGCCGGAGTTCCGGTGGCGCTTTGCGGCATATCAACTGACATAACCGAAAGAAAACGTAATGAAGAAAAAATCGCGCGCCAAAGCAGGCTCTACCTTGTGCTAAGCAGAATAAACGAAGCGATTGTGCGCATACGCGACGTTGAAGCCTTATATGAAGAAGCCTGCGCCATAGCGGTGAAAGACGGCGGCTTTCTGATGGCCTGGGTAGGCACTGTGGATAAAGCCAACATGATAATAAAGCCGGTTGCAAGCTATGGCTCCGGCACTGACTACGCGAGCATTGCGAATATAACGCTAAAAGACATGCCCGAAGGGCGCGGGCCAACCGGTACGGCGGCGCGCGAAGGCGTTTACTCCGTATCAAACGATATCATGTCAGACCCGAGGATGGCCCCGTGGAAAGACTCAGCCGCAAAGCAAGGCTATCGTTCATCGGCGGCTTTTCCGATATTTGCCGGAAAGAGCATAATTGCCGTCCTTAACCTGTATTCAAACGAAAAGGCTTTTTTTAATGACGAAGAAATAAAACTGCTCGACGCCCTTGCCAGCGACCTCGCCTTCGCGGTCAACTCCATAGAGCTTGAAAAAGAAGCCATTAGGGCTAATGAGGAACTTCTGCTAATTCAGTCAATGACCATTGCGGTAAGAGAGGCCGAAGACTACGGCGCGGCTTTTGAGTTTACCATCAGAAAAATATGCGATATCACCGGATGGGTTGGCGGCGAGGCATGGCTTCCTTCAGTAAGCGGCGCCGTATTCGAATACGGTAGCGCATGGTACTCCGCTGACCCAAAGTTTAAAGCACCGCTTGAATTAAGCTCTACGCCGAAGATTGGGCGCGGAGAAGGGCTAATCGGGCGCGTATGGCAGTCAAGAAAACCGGAAATAATCAAAGAGCTTTCTGCCAATGGAGGAGGCATTCCTTTTTTAACAAAAGACGCTACTGCGGCTGGCGTAACATCCGTAGCTGGCATACCTATTACGTCCGGCAATAAAAACAACGAGGTTTTAGCGGTACTCATATTTTTCATGCGCGCCGGAACAAGCAACGACACGGGGCGAATAAACTTTATTTCAATCATAGCGGCGCAACTCGGAAACGCGCTCTCGAGAAAGCGCGCGGAAGATGAACGCATAGAACTTCAAAGAAGGCACGAAGAGCTTTTAAACAGCCTGACCATAGGCGTATTCCGCACATCCGCGACTAACGGCCGTTTTGTGGAGGCTAACCCGGCCATTGTTAATATGCTCGAAGCCGGCTCAAAAGAGGAGCTTTTCACCCACAAAGCCATTGAGTTTTACAGCGACAAAAAAAGACGCGACGAATTACTTGAAAAACTGCTTAAAGACGGATACGCAAAAAACGAACCACTAAGCGTTACAACGCTCAAGGGTAAAATAATCTCGTGCGAAATGTCCGCCGTGCTCAGAAAAAACAAAAATGGCGTTTTATGCCTTGACGGCATATTGGAAGACGTTACCGAACACGCAAAGCTTCACGAACAACTCGCCCATTCGCAAAGAATGGAGGCAATCGGCCAGCTTGCCGGAGGCATAGCGCACGACTTCAATAACATCCTCACCGCCGTAATCGGCTACTCAAACCTTCTGCTCATCAGCGCGTCGGCCAACGACAAAACTAAAAAACACGCCGAGCAGATTTTAATTCTTGCCGAAAAAGCCGCAAACCTTACAAAAGAGCTTCTTACCTTCAGCAGAAAACAGGAAGTAACCCTTCAGCCCGTTAACTTAAACGAAGCGGTGCGGACATTCAGCAAAATACTTCCGCGCCTTATCAGCGAGCAAATCAACGCGAAAATAGAGCTTTACAACGAGCCGCTGACGGTAATGGCCGACGTTGTGCAAATCGAACAGGTGCTGTTAAACCTCGCTACAAACGCGCGCGACGCCATGCCTCAAGGCGGAACGCTTTCAATAACTACGGGCATAACAGTGATTGACGATGAATTCATGGCAAAGCGCGGATGGGGGGAAAAGGGCGTACTCGCGTCAATAAATTTTTCAGACTCTGGCACTGGCATTGACAAAGAGACGCAAAAACACTTATTTGAACCTTTCTTTACCACAAAAGACGTGGGCAAAGGAACCGGCCTCGGGCTTTCGCTGTGCTACGGCATAATAAAAGAGCATCACGGTTTTATCGACTTCGTCAGCTCCGTCGGCAAAGGAACGACTTTTACAATCTATCTGCCGCTTGCCGAGAAAACGCATGGTACAATTATAGCGTAACGAGTCTTTCCGCATAAAAAAAAATTGGAGGTGTTTTGCAGGTGAACACGGAAAATACAGGCAAGCTGATTGTTATTGACGACAACGCCTTTGTGCTTGAAACGACGTCGCTTCTTCTTTCAGGCTACGGCTTTGAGGTAGTGTCGTGCACCGACCCTGAAGACGCCTTAAAAAAAATAGGCTCTGAGGCGTTTGACGCGGTTATAACCGACATAAAAATGCCGCATATGTCAGGCATAGATTTGCTCACAAGGGTAGTATCAATGAAGAAAAACCTGCCCGTCATACTTATGACCGCCTACGCCGAGCTTGACGTGGCCATAGAAGCGATAAAGCTCGGAACGTTCGACTTCATAATAAAACCGTACAAGCCCGAATACCTGCTCTTTTCGGTTAAAAAAGCCGTAAATTACCACAGGCTCGTTGAGATGGAAAAAAACTATAAATTAAAGCTTGAAGAAGACGTAAAATCAAGAACAGCCGA
>SCQA01000012.1 GCA_004298725.1 bacterium | reverse complement strand
AAAAATAAGCGATGCGAGAAGCGGTTCGGAGGTGGAATTGTATTACAGAAACCCTACTCCATCCGAAGAAGCGGCATACCAAGCGAAGCTTCTGAAAAGAAAAGGCACTAAGGTTATCTTAAATTCTTACGAAACGCGGCTCGATTTTGGGCAGAGAATACTTACGGGATTCCGCGAGGGCGACTTCGGTTTCGACAGTAAGCCAATATCATCCGAGGAAGCGTCGCCTAACTACATCCCCGAGTGGAAAGCTGAACTCGTGGCCGGCGCGCCTGATATGATATGCGTACTGGCGATGACGGTTTTTGAGGGCACAAGAGTTAGCGGCACCGTGTTTGAGATAGAGGAAGAGGTGCTTGAAGAACCAATCCCTTTGCCCAAGAGCTGAGGCGTGCGGTCTTAATGTGCACGCCTGAGAAAAAACGCGAATGCGACAGAAACTCCGGCGGGCACCATGAAGTAATGTGCCCGCAGTGCGAGATGCGCCCGGGGGAATACGAGCCGAGCGCGTGGTTTCAACACATCTGGTTTTTGTACGCCCTCCAAGAGGGCGGATACCCGTTTGAAAAAGACGACCTGACCTTGCCGGAATGGATGGATTTAGGGGTGCTTCGATGCGCGGTAAAAGAACAGAGGGTTGCTCTTAAATAATCATGGCCAACGAAAATAGAATTTCGATAGTAATGAGCGCCGACGGAACGGCGGTCATTGAGAGCGTTGAAAAGATTGGCGGCTCCGTACAAAAAGTGGAGAAGTCAACAGCGTCATTTTCGGAAAGCATGAAAAGCCACTGGTTGCTTGTTGCCGGCGCGGCTTATGCCGCATACAAAGCAATAACGACCGTCTGGGACAGCGCCATGACCGCCGCCCAGATAGAAGAACAGAAAGCCGCTCTCGACGGCCTTGTTGAAAAATACCACACCACCACCAACGCCATTATAGCCTCGCTAAAAGAAGCGAGCAACAGCACAGTCAGCACGACTGAGGCTTTGGGTATCGCCAACAAAGGCCTTATGATGTCGCTTGACCCTCAGAAGCTCGTCAGTTTTATGAAAATCGCTAAAGCCACATCAGACGCTCTGGGTATAGATACGGCTACGGCCTTTGACATGGTAACCTCTGCCGCAGCTTCGGGGCAGACGAGGATGTTGAAGCACATTGGCATTGTTGTCAATATGCAAAAAGAGTATAGCAGGTACGCCATGTCAATAGGCAAAACAGTGGACGTATTAACGGAAGAAGAACGGCAAACCGCCGGAGTTAATGCCGTGCTGGTGCACGCTTCTTCGGTGATGCAAAGGCTCGGCGAGTCGTCGGAGTCAACGAAAGATAAGATGGAGCAATTTGAAGCGACGCTCAAAAGTTATAAAAAGACATTGGGGGAAGTAGCGAAAGACACCGTTGAGTTCGTGATGTGGCTTGGCGTGGTTGCGGAAGAACTGACACGACGCACGAACGAAGGCCCAGCGCAGAGCATTGAAAAGCTGGGGCAACTAAAAGGGAAATTACAAGAGCTTCAAGCATGGCAGGAGTCTCACGCAAAGGGCACATGGGCTGGAATTTTTGCGACTGAAACCGGCAGGCAACAGATGGGCGAAAATATAGACGCGCTTAAAAAACAGATATCCGAGATGGAGGCATTCCTCGCCAAAGGAGAACTGCTTCAAGCAAGAGCCGCGGCGCAGAGAGGGCGCACCGCCAAAGGGGAATCGAACGCCGACGAACTGATTCAAGCCAAGTCGACGCTTGATGAAAAAAACAAGCTGGCGGACGCTCAGGTGAGCTATCAGCTATCCGCTGATAGAGCCTACTGGGCGAACCAGAAGAGCCTTCTTCAGGAGGCGGATGCCTTGTTAGCATTTGAATACTCGCATAAAAAAGCGTCCGCAGATGAGTATTACGCCGCTAAGAGCATGTGGGAAGATTTGGCTCTGACAAATGCGCATAAAAATATTAAGGCGGAAATAGACGCCGAAAACGCAAAGTACGACATACAGAAAAAGCACATTGAAGCGCAATACAAGGAAAAAGGCGCCAAGGCGCCCGACGAGGTGATGAAAGCCGCTGAGCTTGAACATACGGTGCGGTTAAATGCTTTGCAGGAAAAAACCGCGGCGGCGCAACACGAACGGCAGATGCTGGCGCTGGAAGACAAAAAAACGCACGAGGCAATGGACAGGGAAGCCGCCGCTTTGGAGGCGGCTAAGCTTGAGTCCGAGCAGAAATTAAAAAGAGATTTCGCTGTGTATGCAATCGAGCAGGAAAAGGCCGCAGGCGCGATTGAAGCGGCGTATGAAGACGAGCTTTATAATAAGAAACTCATTCGTGACGAAGATTATTTCGCAATAAAGCAACGCCGCATAAAAGAGGTGCAAAAACAACAGCAAGACGCCGTGAGGGCGGAAATCGCTTTTGAAGAAGCCGCGTACCAGATACGCTTGAGACAATTAGTAGCGGCAAACGCGTCTGAAGAACAAAAAAGGACGTTATTAAACGAACATGCGGCGACGCAGTTGAAACTGCAAGGGCAACTTACGGCCGCAGATAATACCGCAACAAAGGCATTTATTCAGAACGCGCAAGAACGCGGAAACGCGGCGTGGCAGATGGGAATACAACTCCAAGCGGCGAATGACATGGCGGATAGCGTAGTACAGGCAAGCGCTAATATCCACAACGCGGCAAATAAGGCCATGGAGAAGCAGATGCTCAGCTTGGTGGAAACAGGCAAGTTTTCAGCGTCTGCTTTTGCTCAGGCCGTTATACAGCAAGTGAAGATGGAATTAATCGGACTGGCCGCGCGAGCGGCAGTATGGGCAATATTTTTCACAGCGATGGGCATAGCAGGCTCTACGCCATGGGGCGCGGCAATAGTTGGCCCCGGGCCGGCATGGTTTGCCGCCGCCGCCCAGATGGCGCTCGTTTCCGGCGGGGCGCTTGTTGGCGCCATGGCTGTTCAGTCGGCGTTTGGCGGTACGTCAGCAAGCACGGCAGGGAACCAATCAAGTTCCGCGAGTAGCTACGGCGCGTCAACTGCCCCGATTGCAACATCATCCAACGCATCGTCAGCTCAAGCAACCACGTCGCAAAACGTAACTGTACAGGTGTACGCGCTTGACCCTTCAAGCGTCAATTGGCAAAAAATAACTGAGGACAATATTGTGCCAGCCATTAACAATGCGACCGATAGAAATATTGTGCTTAAAGTGAGGTATGCGTAATGGCTGTTTGGAACAAAATAAAGTTTTTCTACGACACCATGCTCGGCGCGGCAGGCTCAACATTGGTTGCAGCAAGCACTGCGTCAGGTGATTATTCAACAAGTTACTTATACAACATGCTCGAGACGAATATGTGGAAGGCGGCAGTAAGTACCAGCCCACAAACCATAGATTACGCCGATAGTGTTTCCCATAGCACTGATTTTCTCGCAATTATCGGACACAATCTATCAGGCGTGCAGATAGATTTGCAATTTTGGAACGGAACAACTTATCAAAGTGTTTTGACGTTTACGCCGGCTAACAACAACGCCATTCTAAAAGAGTTCACTGCACAGGGTGCTCCTGCGTGGCGACTGATTTTGCAAAAAACAGGCGGGTTTACCGCGCCGCCGTACATGACTCTGTGCATCTGGGGCAATAAGACCGAGCTTGACTATGCGACCACCTCTTTTGACCCACATGAACAAAGCGTCAAGGCCGCAGTGAACCTTTCGCAGGGCGGCTACGTTACCGGCGTGCATACGCAATATACCGAGCGGTCACTGATGCTGACGTTCGAGGATGCGGACGCGACGCTTTACAGTAAGATAAAAACATGGTGGGAAACAAGTGGTCTGAAAAACTTCTTCGTGGCATGGGAAAACGCAAATAATCTGAATGATGTTTGGCTCATGCGCCCGGATACAAAGTTTTCAAACCCGCTGACGAACGGCGGGATTTACCGGAACATCACGCTTAATCTGAAAGGCCGTAAGGAATAAAATGGCGATAACACTGACAACCGCTTTTCTTGCCGAGCTTAAAAAAAACGTCAACGTGCCTAACGTCATCATAGAGCTTAGTCTCGACTCCGGCACGGTAAAGTGGGGCTGTGCCACGGGCGGCTTTACGGACGTGCTCCCTATCGTCAAGTCAGTGTCCTCGCTTCAAAACAAGCTTGACACCAAGGGCTTTTCAACACGCGGGGAGCTTACGGTTGTAATAAGCGGGCGCGATAACTTCAAGAACCTGCTTGCAAACAACTACCTGAAAAACCGCCGTGTAACGCGCAAGGACGGCTTTATAGCGTCCGGTTTTGCATATTCGGATTACGCCGCCACGTACGCGGGCAGGGTGTCTAACTGGGCGCGCAAGGGCGACGAATTAACCCTGACAATATCCGACGACCTCATTGATGCGGCCAAAAAGATACCGGTTGAAAATTCGTCGAAGACGCAATACGCGAGCTTTCGTAACACGCACCCCGCGGACATTATGACGGACATATTACTGACGCAACTCGGCATAGATGCGGGGTACGTTGACTCGGCAAAGTTCGCCTTGGAGCGTGACACGTGGTCTCCAAGCTGGCGTTTCGACCGCGTTATAACCGAGCCGAAAGAAGCCAACGAATATTTAAATGAACTTCAGATAGAGAGCAATTCATTTCTTTTTCACGACGGCCAGAAAATAACGTATAAGGTGTTCGCGCCTCCGGTGCCCGGGCAGGGGCCGGAAGAATGGACGGACAACGCGCATATTCTCTCCGGCACGTTAACCCAAAAGAGCGGCTATAAAGA
>SCQA01000084.1 GCA_004298725.1 bacterium | reverse complement strand
GAAAAAGGCGCAAGACCTTGTATCAATGCTTGCCAAGGAAGGCTACGCGGTTATCGTGGTAGGCGAAAAAGACCACCCGGAGGTCATGGGTCTTGTAAGTTACAGCCCCGCTGATATACTTGTGGTTGAATCGCCGGAAGAGCTTAAAAATATGCCGAGAAGGAAAAAAATAGGTATAGTCGCTCAGACTACCGTGCCTATGGAAAGGCTTGAGGCCGTTGTAAAGTTCTGCGTGAGCAGGGCGAGTGAAATCAAGGTTTTCAATACTATATGCAACGCCACGTCAATTCGTCAGGAAGAAACAGCCGACCTTGCCGGAAAGGTCGGCGTAATGATTATAGTGGGCGGCAGAAATAGCGCCAACACAAGGAGGCTTGCCGAGATTTGCCGCACAGTGCTTCCAAAAAACACCCATCACGTTGAAACGGCGGACGAGTTGGAATTAAGCTGGTTTAACGGCGTTAAATCCGCCGGCATAACGTCTGGCGCGTCCACGCCGGATTGGATAATTAACGGCGTTGTGGAAAAAATAAAGTCGTTCACCGGCGAAGGCATCCGCGCTTCCTCTATGCTGTGACACAAAAACCGCTTTAGTATCGCGCCTCATCCTGAAAAGAGTTGCCATTTGAAAATTGCTGTGTTATCGTTATAAATCATGTCTTTACAACAGCGTTTTAACGTCCTTTTGACTAACGCATGGTACGTTTTGGATGTTTTTTACACAGCCGTGCCACTTGATGAATATAATGCAATGGAGGCCACAGGTTAATGATTGAAAGAGACGCTAAACCCTATGCCGATGACATAAAAGGCACTGAATTTGAAGATTATTTTGAGGCGAATTTAGCCGAGTTTCACGAAGGCGATATAATAAAGGGAACGGTTGTCGAGCTTACGCAAGACTCCGTAATGGTAGACATTGGGTATAAGTCTGAAGGCATCATCGCGTTAAAAGAGTTTCTCGGTCAGGACGGCAAGCCGACTGTCAAGGTTGGCGATGAAATCAGCGTTATGATCGAACGCAGGGACGATGACAGCGGATACGTGCTTTTGTCAAAAGGCAAGGCTGACCAGCTTAAAATTTGGGACGATATAATTGCCGCTTGCGACGGAGGCGCGGTTGTGGAAGGCGTTGTTACGCAGAGGATAAAAGGCGGTTTTTACGTTGATTTAAGCGGCGTTACCGCTTTTTTGCCGGGTTCGCAGGTTGACCTGAAGCCTGTTAAAAACCCGGACGCTCTTATCGGTAAAAGTTTTCAGTTTAAAGTCCTCAAATACAACAGGCGCAAGAACAACGTAATTGTTTCGCGACGCGCAATCCTCGAAGTGGAAAGGGAGAGCCTTAGAAAAGTAACCCTTGAAAATCTTGAAGAAGGCCGCGTTATCGAGGGCATTGTAAAAAACATAACGGACTACGGCGCGTTCATCGACCTTGGCGGCATAGACGGCCTGGTGCACCTTACCGATATGTCATGGGGCAAAGTAAGCCACCCGTCTCAGGTGCTAAACGTCGGCGACAAAGTTCCGGTGATGATACTCAAGTACAATAAAGACGACGGCAAGATTTCACTCGGCATAAAACAGACCCGGCCCGACCCGTGGCTAACGGCGGGAGGAAAGTATTTGGCCGGAGCAAGAGTAAGCGGAAGGGTTGTGAATATAACGGACTACGGCGCGTTTATCGAGCTTGAGCAGGGGCTTGAAGGCCTTGTTCATATATCGGAAATGTCGTGGACAAAGATAAAGCATCCGTCTCAAAAGCTCAAGGTAAACGACGTTGTCGAGGTAATGATACTCGATATTGACGCATCCAATAAGCGCATCTCTCTCGGCCTGAAGCAAATAGAGGCCAACCCGTGGAATGACGCGGCTGAACGCTACCCTAAGGGCACAAAGATAAAAGGAAGTATTAAAAACATCACTGATTTCGGAATATTCATTGGCGTCGAAGACGGCATAGACGGGCTTGTGCATCTTTCCGACCTTACATGGAAAAAGGTAAAGCATCCGTCCGAGCTTTTCAAAAAAGGGCAGGAAGTCGAGGCAATAGTCCTGAATATCGACTCTCAGGGCAGGCGGTTTTCCCTTTCAACAAAACTTCTTGAAAAAAATCCGTGGCAAGGCGTGGAAGAACGCTACACGCCCGGCATGATAGCCGAGGGCAGGGTAACGAGCATTGCGGAGTTCGGAGCTTTTGTGGAGCTTGAGCAGGGGCTTGAGGGGCTTGTCCATATATCCGAGCTTAACAGAGGCAAGAAGAAAGGCGCCAATATCAAGGCTGGAGACATTGTCGAGGTAGAGGTGCTGAACGTTGATTCTGAAGACAATAAAATCGGCCTTAGCATAAGAAACGTAAAAACATCAGCCGAATAAAAAAAACGTGTTTAATGTCTGGCGCTGGCGGCTTGCGGACAGTTTTTGTATTTTATCAACTAATCAATGCTTGCGGCAAGTAAACGCATTAACTTCAGAACGCATAAGTTAAAACGGCCTTATCAATGATAATTAAAAATATCCTCGCGGCAATTGGCGCATTTTTTGTTATAATTATAGCGCTCGTCATAGTGCTTGTTCTTTTTAAATCGGGGCGCTCTGATAAGGTTGTCGTAGTAAGGCTTGACGGCGTTATAACCGACTCCGCTGAAATAAGCGAAAAACTTCGTGAACTGCGCGACGAGGACGACGTCAAGGCTGTTGTCATACGCATTGACTCACCGGGCGGGGCTGTTGGACCGTCTCAGGAAATTTACAGCGAAATAAAACGGTTAAGCAAAACCAAGAAGGTCGTGGCGTCGCTTGGAGCTCTTGCCGCTTCAGGCGGTTATTACGCGGCGGTGGCCGCAAATAAAATTGTAGCAAACCCGGGCACGCTTACCGGCTCAATAGGCGTAATAGTGCAGTTTATTAATGCCGAGGGCCTGCTTTCAAAGGTTGGCATTAAAGGACACACCGTAAAAAGCGGCGCGTTTAAAGACGTCGGCTCGCCTTTCAGGGAAATAAAACCTGAAGAAACGGCTTATATGCAGGCGGTTATAAACGACGTAAACAACCAGTTCATAAAGGCGGTTGCCGAAGGACGCGGCATGAAAACTGAAGACGTTGAAAAGCTTGCCGACGGCAGGGTCTTCACGGGAGCCGAAGCCAAAACAAAGGGGCTTGTTGACTCGCTTGGCGATCTGACTGACGCCGTGGAGCTTGGCGCGAAACTTGCCGGAATAACCGGCAAGCCGCATGTAATTTATCCTGAGAAAAAAGGTCTTGGCGTTTTAAAGACAGTTTTTGGCGAGTCCGTATCCGAAGGGGTTTTCGGCCTTTTTAGCGGCGCGAGAATAATGTACATGGCTCCGTAGAGTTTTTTTGAGTTTGAAGCCAACGGACAGGCTGTGGTTAATCCCTGTTATTATAAATAGGAGGAGATGCACTGATGACAAAAAGCGAATTGATAGAAGCCGTAGCTGGCAAAATAACCGCGTTTTCCCGCAAGGACATAGAGGTAATAGTGGAAACAGTCTTTCAATCAATGACGGATAACCTCTCGTCCGGCGATAAGGTCGAGATACGCGGTTTCGGAAGTTTTAAAATTAAAAAACGCGACGGCAGGCAGGGCAGAAACCCCAAGTCAGGCGAGAATATTTTTATTGACTCCAAAAAGGTTCCGTTTTTTAAAGCAGGCAAGGAAATCAGGGAAAGGATAAATAAGCAACCATGAATAATCTCTGGGCGCCGTGGCGCGGCGAATATATCAACGCTAAAAAAGACGGAGCCTGTTTTCTGTGCGACGCGCCCCAAAAGCGGTCTTCCGAAGAGCTTAAAACAGAGCTTGTTCTTTTTAAGGGCGCGGTAACTTCCGTTATAATGAATAAATTTCCGTACAACTCCGGCCACTTGCTTATATCTCCGGTACGTCATATTGCTAAAATTGAAGAGCTTACGCCTGAAGAATCAATCGACCTTTTTAGAATTCTCCGCCATACCACGGCGGCAATTACCATGGCGTTTAACCCTGAAGGCTTTAACATTGGCATAAACCTCGGCAGGGCCGCCGGCGCGGGTATAGAAGAACATATGCACATGCACGTGGTGCCGAGATGGAACGGAGATTCTAACTTTATGCCTCTGCTCACCGAAGTTAAGGTTATCCCAGAGCACCTTCAAGAGACTTTCGAGAAGTTAAAGCCTTTTTTTGAGCGCATTTAAGTTATTGCGTAGTAAGCTAATTGTTTTT
>SCQA01000083.1 GCA_004298725.1 bacterium | reverse complement strand
GGGTGGAAAAGTCCGGCAAGCTCGGTAAGATAAAAGGTTATTCTGTGCGGCTCCATCGCAAGCGCGCTCTTTTCAACGGTCTCTTCAAATAATGCCAAGTGGCGTATTATTTCCACCTCTTCCTTTGCGCCGAGTTTTGACAGAAGAGCAGGGTTGAACACGTCCGGCGGCTTTACGCCTTTTTCCTCGGCAAAAAATAATATGCTCTTTATGCGCGCGTGGCAATACTGCACGTAATAGACAGGGTTTTCAGGAGCCTGTTTTTTCGCAAGCTCAAGGTCGAAGTCAAGGTGCGCGTCCGATTTTCTCATGAGAAAGAAGAACCTGCACGCGTCCGCGCCGACCTCCTCCATTACTTGCTGTAGAGTTACGAATTCACCTTCGCGCTTGCCCATGGCAACGGGCGTACCGTTTCTAAGAAGCGCCACAAGCTGGATAAAGACTATTTTCAGCATGGAGTCGTCATAGTCGAACGCCTTGAACACGGCGCGTATCCGCGCTTCGTAGCCGTGGTGGTCGGCGCCCCAGATGTTTATGAACATGTCGTATCCGCGGTTAATCTTGTCAAGGTGGTACGCAACGTCGGATAAGAAGTAAGTCGTCTCTCCGTTGGCTTTTTGGAGTACTCTGTTTTTGTCGTCGCCATAGTCCAGTGTTTTGAACCACAGCGCGTTGTCTTCCTTGAAAACCACGCCCCTTTTTTCAAGTTTTTTAATTATGCTTTTTAGGCCGCCGCCGATGTTACGAACCATCTCCCCTTCGCTGAACCACTTATCGAAGATAATGCCGAACCTGTTAAGATCGGCTTCGATGTTTTCACGCATCTTTTTGCAGGCAAACTCCCTGAAATTATCTTTATCGTCTGCAACGTTATTATTTATTATTTCTTTAGCAAGCCCTTTGATGTAGTCGCCCTTATAGTAGTTGTCAGGAAAATTGATCGCCTCTCCTTTAAGCTCTTTGTAACGCAACCTGACCGAGTCGCCAAGTATGATTGTTTGGACGCCGATATCGTTAACGTAGAACTCTTTTGTAATCTCAAAGCCCGCCAGCGACATGATTCTCGCAAGAGAGTCACCGACTGCCGCGCCCCTGCCGTGGCCTATGTGCAACGGCCCTGTCGGGTTCGCGCTTACGAATTCAAGAAGGACTTTTTTGCCTTTGCCTGTGTTGCTTTTTCCGTAGTCAGAGCCTTTTTTCAGAATTTCGGCAAGCGTTTCAGCCCAATATGTTTTTTCAAGAAAAATATTTATGAACCCGGGTCCGGCTACCTCGCACTTTTCAACTGCCGGGTCCTTTTGGGCAAGCTCCGCTATTACTCCGGCGGCCTTTCGCGGCGCTTCTTTCGTAAGTGGAGAAAGGAGCATGGCGATGTTCGTGGAGAAGTCTCCAAACGCCTCTTTTTTGGACTTGTCAATTATTACTTCCGGCAGTTCGCCTCCGGACGCGTTAGTTAACAGCCCGCTTTCAAACGCGATTGAAACCGCTTTTGTTATTATTTCTTTTATACCTGCTTTCATTATTTTTTTCCGGTTATCTCCCCGTAGTAATCGGGCCGCCTGTCTTTCATGAAAACCCAGTCCCCCCGCGTACGGCTTATTTCGTTAAGGTCGACTTCGGCAAGGACTATGCCCGTTGACGAGCCTGCGGGTTTGGTGGCGAATTCTCCGTCCGGCCTTACGCAAAAGCTGGCGCCGTAGAATTCCTGCTTTTCTTCAACGCCGACGCGGTTAATTCTAAAGATGTAAACGCCGCTTGCGTGAGCCGCCGCTGATAAGGCGCGTTCCCATTTAGCGCGGGAATGATAAAAGGCCGACGCCGTGGGCGCGAATATTATTTCCGCGCCTTTTAGCGCGAGTACTCGAAAGCCTTCCGGAAAAAATACGTCCCAGCAAAGCTGAACGCCGATCTTGGCAAATGGAGTTTCAAAGACGGGAAAGCCGAGGTCCCCGGGCTTGAAGTAGTATTTTTCTTCCCACAGTGGTATCTGCGGCACGTGCATCTTTCTGTATTTGCCGGTAATTTCGCCGTTACCGCCTATGACAAAGGCCGTGTTGAAGTAATCGTTGCCGTCTTTTTCAAATATGCTCGCGATGAGAAAAACATTTTTTTTGGAGGCAAGCTCCCTTAAAAATGTTATTGTCGGGCCGTCCTCGGCTTCGCTAAGCGCGAAGTTGGCGCTTGTCATGTCCGCGAGGAACCACTTTGTGTTGAAAAGCTGGGGCATGGCTACTATGCGCGCGCCTTCTTCGACGGCAAGGGCTGTCATGTCAGCGGCGCGTTGTAGGTTTTTTTCAAGCGAGCCGGACGGGGCAAGCTGAACGCCTGCTATTTTGACTGTTTTTTGCATAGCTTTATTTTATAACCTTTTTACTCTGAATAGTCAATTTCAACGAAAGGGTTTGTAGTGCTTTGCGGTGTCAGATGTGTAGCTTGTTAGGGTTCTTTAACTGCGCTGGCGGGTGGAGGGGGCATACGGTACAGCATTTCATTTTTGCCTATCATTCCAAGTTCTTTTTTGGCGACATGCTCAATGTAGCGTTTGTCGGTTTTAAGAAGCTGTATTTCTTTTTCAAGATTTTTGTTTTCAATCTCAATGAGTTTATTGAAGGTTTTTATGCCGTCGCGTTCTATGCCAAGCCTGTAAACGTCAATAAACCCTTTGTTGCCGAATATCGCGAACAAAATAACGGCAAGGAGACCGACAAGGAAGATATGAGTCTTTTTCAGGTTGAATCTTTTTTTCCCCTTCTCCACAGTTATTTTTTAACAGATACCTGCCAAAAAGTCAAGGCGGTTAGTAAGTTATGCGATAAAACTAACTATTATGCCGTGTTTTGCCGTTTTTCGGTTGGTTTTTCAGGCTTTTTCAGTGATGTATAAGCATTTAGCGTTGTGTTTTATTGTTAATGTTACCCCTTAGTACATTAGACTTGACTGTAAAGCAAACGTGCTATAACATCAGTACATACATGTTAATTATAGGTACTTTTTAAGTTAAGCCTGTTATTTTTATTTCATGCGCGTTGTGCTTATTTGACGTGTCATATACCTATTACATTGAAGGAGAATTTTCATGCAAATTAAAAGAGCGCTAAAGAGGGGTGTACTTATTCTCTTGCCGTTTTTAGTTTATTCGTGCTCTTCCTCGCCGCAGGCTGTAAAGTTTGATGAAGCATTTCGCATTAAGGATTATGAAAGCGCGTACGCCATAATAAAGGACGTTTGCACGAAAAATCCGCAAGATAAAATATGCGAACGGTTTGAGTCAGTTAAAAAGGAGCTTGCTGAAACGCGCCTTGCTCTGCTAAGGGGCAAGATAGATCAAGAGAAAAAACCAGTAGCGATATCAAAGCTTGAGGTCTTTAAAAAGGACGCAGGAGAGGCTACCGCGATATTTGGCGCCGCTGACGCGTCGCTTGTTTTAAAGGCTGTAGATAAAGAGATGGCGGCGTCTACGGCAAAACTTGCGGAAATGCTTAAAGACGCAGGGGACGCCGCAGTAGCCGGCGACGTTAAAAAGGCAACGGACTCTTATTTGGTAGCGGTTGGTATTGATGCCTCTGTAAAACCGAAGTTTGAAGAGTATTCAAATAAGACGTTTACTGATTCTTACGCCAACGGCGTGAAAGCGGCTGAAAAAGAAGAATGGGCGACAGCGTACAAATTATTTTATAACGCTTATGTTTTACGGCCTGATTATGCCGGTTTAAAGGAAAAACTTGACGAGGCCGGAAGCAAGGACTCTGTTCAGTATTATATTAGCGAGGGTGAAAAGGCGTTTCCTGCCGGCAACTTTGACCGCGCTATAATTATGTTTAAGGGCGCGCTCACGTATAAGCAGGAAGGCGTGGACGCCTCCTTAAAACTTTTGAACGCGCGCGTGACCGCTGTAAATTCGTACTTTTCAACCGGCCTTGCCATGATGGACAGCGAGAGGCCTCTCTCAGCCGCTTTAATGTTTATAAAGGCCAAGTCTTTAATGGCGGATATTCGGGAAGACAAACTCAGCGCGATAGCCGTGCCTTCAAGAGAGATAAACAGGCTTGTTAAGGAGCTTTACGTGAAAGGAGCCGCCGAGGCCAAGGCGGGCGGGTTTGAGGCGGCGTACCTTTACATGCGCGCCATATCGAGGCTTGAGCCGGGCTACCCTGAAATAGCAACTGAAAAAGACCGCATTAAAGATGAAATACGCAAGCGCTCAATTCAGTCGCTCGCCATAATACCTTTTAAGGGGACAAGCTACAGTTCGGACGCGGGCGGCGTTATCACGTCAAGCATTTTGGATTATCTTTACAGGGATCTTTCCAGGGACGTAAAAATACTTGAAAGGGGCGCTAATGAGGCGCTTTTAAGAGAGTCGGAAGTTAAGATGTCTCAGGGCGGGGAGGGCGCCAAAGGGTTTTTACAACTTCTTGGGGCCGACTACCTTTTACTTGGAGACGTCGTAAACTATAAGGTTGAATCGAATGTGGCGGAAATGAACAAAATGGTCAGGGCGCGGACAGGCTCCAAAAAGGTCGCAAACCCGGCGCATGATGAATGGAAGAAGGATAAAAAAGGCGAGGCTCCGCCCCAGTTTATTGAGGAGCCGATTAATGAAGACATTCGCTATAAGACCACGCATTATAATAAAAGCGGGGTTATAACGGTATCGTTTCGCATAGTGGACGCAAAGGGAGACGTCATAAACACCGGCCTTGCCGAGAAAAAGGTCGAGGCCGAGGACTGGGCGGCTGAGGGCGTTGAAATCGGCGAATTCAAGAACGCGGCAAGGCTTTCCAAAATACCGACTGACATAGAGCTTTTGCGTACCGCCCAGACAAGCGTTGTAAGCTCAATAGTTTCAGCGCTTACAAAGATGTTTTCTAACCCGGAGGAGAAGTTTTTGAAGGAAATGGAAGACGCGCAAAAACGCGCCAACTTCAGAACAGCCGTTGAAAAGGCAGTTGACGCCATATTTACCCTTGACAGAAAGGGCATGGATACCGGCGCTACTGAAGAAAGGCTTTCCAAGCTTATTGTTGACGGAAAGTTTTAGCCGGCGCTTCAGAAATATCGCAGAGCGGGGTTAGTTGCCCCGCGTTTTTTGAACGTGTTATTTGTGGTTTTTTCTGCGTCAGCCGAGCTTTTAAACGGTAAGCGCCTTTATGACCTTTTCGGGTTCATTGCCGGCAATCCTCGCCATGAATAGCAATTTTTGCCATGAATAGCAATTCTTGCCATAAATAGCAATTCTTGCCATAAATGGCGGGGTAATTAAAATATTCTATAATATCTCAAACACGGAAAGTGCTTTTATGAAGAAGCATATCTTCGCGGCTATGGCTGTTTTCATCTTATCAATTTCATCGTCGTTTTCATTTGCCGAGCCGCCTGATTCAGACGTCAAAACGGTTGTTATGTCCGCTGTAGTACGGGGCGAGTGGAACAAGGTTACCGCGCTTGAACAAGCGGCGCTTTCCGATGAACGTCTTCGTCCGCTTTCGGCTTACGCCGTATTCAAGACAGGAGACAAGGCAAAGGCGATAAAACTGCTTGAAGGCCGCGGCGACGCGCTGAGTGCGCTTATCAGAGGGATAGTTGAGGAAAAAGCCGAGATCAGTGTCGCCGGAATAAAGGGTACTGTTAAGGGCGGGTATTCGGCTTTTTTTGTTGAAACGCTTGATGGCGAGGCATCCGCCGAGCTGGGCATATTCCCGAAAAGGGCTGAGAAGGCCGCTCTTAAGAAGGCTTTTTACTCGCTTGTGGCCGAGCCTACCGTTGACCAGTTTTCCGTCTTTCAGAATAAAGTTCTGCCTTTAAGCGACGCGTACGTTTTTTACGGCGAAACCATTTGCCGTTACAACGAAAAGATGTTTTCCGCGGCTTTTGTCAATATCGAAAAGCTTGCCGAGGACCTCGGTCTTACGGCGCGGGCAAAAACGGTAACCGTAGGGCTTGTTACGCGAAAGGGCGTTGACGCCGGACGAGCCGCCGTGGCAAAGGGCTTTAAAGAAGGCGGCGTACCGGTTGAAGACCTCGGAAGGGGCGAGTTCTATTCCCTTGGCGACAAAAAACGCCTTGCCGGAATCATTCTTGAAATAACGGAAAACACAAAGGTGTCGCCGCTTGCGCTAAAGGGCAGTTTCAAGCACATTGAGGCTGATATAATATTTTCATTCTTTAACGCTTCAACTGACGCGCCGCTTTTCGAGCTTAAAAGGCGCTCCTCTGTGGTGCATCCGGACGAAGTTAAAGGCGCGGAGATTGCCTTGCAAAAAGCCTATGATGACGTTTTAAAAGAGCTTGGCGCTACCGTTGCCGAGCTTTCAAAGAAAGTGCAGTGGCGACCGGGTGGAATGCCGGCCCTTGACGTTGCCGTAACTTCTGAAAAGGTATTTTCAAGCAGTTACAAGTTTTACTCAAAAGGTCCGCTTGGCACGGTGGTTTTGAAAAACAACACCGGAAAACCACTGCAGGCCGTAAAGCTTGCTTTTTTTGTCAAAGATTACATGGATTTTTCAACGCAGACCGATATTGAAGATATCGCTCCTGGAGCGGAAGTAAAAAAAGATATTAACGCGATATTCAATAACAAGATACTCGATTTAAACGAAGACACGTTTTTGCAGTCAGAGATGAAGGTGTCATTCGTAAACGCCGGCAAGCCGGAGGCCGTCAGCGTAAACCATCCGGTGTATTTTTACGACAGGCACGCCCTTACGTGGGACGATAAGGGCAAGATAGCGTCGTTCATAACGCCCAAAGACACGGTCATACTCGATTTCGCGGGCAAGGTGATAAGCGGGTACAGGGAGACTCTGCTTCCTAAAAACATGGCTTTCGCAAGGGCCGTCTTCGACGCCATGGGCATACTGGGCATATCTTATTCCGAAGACCCGAATAACCCGTATCAGGCGGTGTCGAATCTGGCAAATGTAGTTGACTTTGTACAGTTTCCGCGTGAAACGCTCGCAAGAAAGTCCGGCGATTGCGACGACCTTACAAGTCTGTACGCCTCGCTTCTTGAGTCAATTGGCATAAAGACGATGCTTATAGACGCGCCGGGGCATATTTACATGATGTTAGATTCCGGCATTACTGAAGACGACAAATTATTCTTCGGGTTTCCGGAAGAAAGTTACGTTGTAAGAGACGGTGCTCTTTGGGTGCCTGTGGAGACTACGATGTCAGGTTCGTCCTTTAGCGCGGCGTGGAAAAAAGCCGTGGAGGAGTATCATTTTGAAAACGGCAAGCTGAAGTTTATTGATTTAAGAGACGCGTGGCAGATGAATAGCCCGCCGACCATGCCAAGCACTACGTTCGACGCGAAGGTGTCAAAAAACGAAATCGAGAAGAAGTTTCCCGGGGAGCTGGCGTCCCTTGAAAATCAGAGGCTCGAAGGCCTTTCATCAAGCATGGAAAAGCTGGGGGCTTACGGGCTTAAGGAATTGATGATATTTTACGGCAGGCTCGGCCTTCTCGACAGGGCGCTTGACTCCGCTAAAAAGATTTTAAAAACCGGCAAAGACGCCGACACTCTTAATAACATGGGCAATATTTATTACCTTAAAGGCGATATTGAAAAGGCGCTTGGGAGTTATATCGAGTCGTTAGAACTTGCTCCTGACGATGCCGAGGTGTTTGTAAATCTTAGCAGGGCGTACCTGAAAAAGAACGCGAAGGCAGAGGCAAAGGAGGCCTTTGAAAAGGCCGTTAAGCTTGACGCAAAGGTTAAGGACAGGCACATAAACATTTACATGGGGCTTGGCAAATAACAAAGGAGGAAGTCCATGAAAAGACTAATCGTGTCCGCGGTTGCATTGGTTTTTATGCTCTCAGGTATGGCGTGGTGCGCTGAAAAGAATCTTGACCAGTGGCTTAAGTCAGTTTCAGGCAAATTGTCTTCTTCATCAAAGGCGAAAAAACATAAGGAGACGTCCGTTGCCGGTGTAAAAGGCGCCGAGGAAAAATCAGGAGAAGACCTCTACTGGAAAAAGGGAAGCGTTCCGGAGGCCGAGGCCGACGAGTTTTCCAAAGCCGTAACCCTTGTTGAAGCTGGGAAGAACGCCGAGGCAATCGTTGCGTTTGAAAATTTCAAGAAGAAGTACCCGGCAAGCCAGCTAACCCGCGACGCAGACGATGGTTTGAAGTTTCTTAAAGGCAGTGCCGAAGAAAAGACGCCAAGCGCGAAG
Source organism: bacterium (assembly GCA_004298725.1). GTDB lineage: Bacteria > Desulfobacterota > GWC2-55-46 > GWC2-55-46 > GWC2-55-46 > SCQA01. The sequence continues at coordinate 4,321 of SCQA01000083.1, read as the reverse complement.
TAATGAAAATTATCCGTTATTTATGGCAAGAATTGCTATAAATGACGGGAATTGCCGCCGAAAGCACTTTTTTTTGCATGGCTTGTTTTTGATCCGCCATTAAAAGGGCGTGGAAAATCCATGCGTCTGATTGAAATAAGCTTGGAAACCGTTTATAATGGCTCTGCAAACGAACGTGGCGTGCAAGCTACGCTAAAGAGCCGCGCTTTAGCGCTTGGCTGTAAAAAAACGAATTAACGGATATTAGAATGGGTAAAGTCAAGGCGTCCGGAGTTTTAAGTTCAGGCCATCTGAAAAAAGCAATAAGCAAGAAAATTATATCTTCACAAGGTGCGGCAATTGCCGATGAGCAGATACAACCGGCAAGCATTGACCTAAGGCTTGGGCCTGTGGCTTACAGGCTTGTGTCGAGTTTCTTGCCTGAGAACGGCACGGTTGAGGATAAGCTTTTCTCAAACGGAAGGGGCGAGAGCGACGCAGGTCTTGTAATGTACGAAATAGACATATCCGCCGGAGGCATACTTGAAAAGGGCCACGTCTATCTCATTCCGTTAATGGAAGAGCTTAAATTGCCTGCAAACGTCAAGGGCAGGGCAAACCCCAAGTCGACAACCGGCAGGCTCGATATATTCGCAAGAGTCCTTACGGACAGGTGCGCGCGCTTTGACGACGTTGCCAAAGGCTACACCGGCAGGCTCTATCTTGAAGTTATGCCGCGTTCTTTCACCATAAGGGTTCAGCAGGGGCTTTCCCTTGTGCAACTTCGTTTGATGTCCGGTGAGTGTACGTTAAACGACGCCGGGTTGAAGGCGCTTCATAAAAAAACGCGCATTCTCTACGACGGCGGCGCCCATGTCAGCGACAAGGCCGTAAATATATCATCAGGGCTTTTCATGAGCGTTGATTTAAGCGGAGAGGCCGGCGGCGGCATAATAGGCTATAAGTCAAAGAGAAACAGCCACGTGGTTGATTTAACCAAGAAGAACCACTATAATATTGACGACTTCTGGGAGACCATATACAGCGGCAAAGGCAGTTTAATTCTTGAGCCGGAAGATTTTTATATACTCTGCTCAAAAGAAAAGATACGCATACCGCCCGGTTACGCCGCGGAGATGGTTCCTTATGAAGCGGGTTCAGGCGAATTAAGAACGCATTACGCCGGGTTTTTCGACCCGGGTTTCGGGTTTGGCTCCGGGGGCGAGGTCAAGGGCACTAAGGCCGTACTTGAAGTAAGGGCGCATGACGTGCCTTTCATGATAGCCGACGGACAGACCTTCTGCAAACTCTTTTTTGAAGAAATGTTGGAAGTGCCGAAGAAGGTTTATGGCCCGAAGATAGGCTCGTCTTATCAGTTTCAGGGCATAACGCTGAGCAAGCAGTTCAAGAATTATTAGAAAGATAGGGGTTGGTTATCGGTTATCCGTCGGCATCGGGATGTGGGTTAGTTGTAGGGCGGGCACTGCCCGCCGGTCGCACCCGCTATTTAGGTTCTGGCTGAAGCTTCCTTTTGCAACAAGCCGAGGCTTTATGCCGTCAGCGGTAGGGTGGGCATTGCCCGCTGTTTTATTAGCGTTTTCAGTTGTAGGGCGGGCACTGCCCGCCAAATAGATGTGTTCACCTTCAAATCATAAAGAATGGCCAATACCCAAAAACTCCGTAAAGCCAAAGAAAGTAGCGGCAAAAAACAGGAGATAATCGGCATTATCCTCTTTGCCGTTTCGTTATATGCCGGGCTGTGCTTATTTCCGTCAAACAGCGGCAACTGGGGCGGCGTTGTGGGCGGGTACGTCTCATCGGCGCTTATATGGGTAATAGGCTATACCGCGTATATATTTCCTATTCTGCTATTCGCCGTTTCCCTGAAACTACTCCTCAGAAAAGTCTTTAAGGTAAGCGCTTCAGTACCCGTGGGTATCGCCGTGTTTATACTTGCGCTTTCCGCGCTCTTCGGGCTTTCCGCCTCAATGGTCGCCGGCGGCGCAGTGGGCGATTTCCTTGCCGGAATATTCGCGCGGTACTTTGGCACAAGCGGCGCGTTCATAATGTTCGCGGCGGTTATGCTCATTGCCGTAATAGCGGCAACAGGCATATCTTTAGTGCAGGCAGGCGTGTGGTTTTTGCCGCCTGGTTACGCTCTGCTTAAGCGCGTACTGGGCATCTCAAAGGCTGAGGCTGATGATGAAGACAGCTCAGCGCACACAGAACCTAAGGTTGACGAGCCGATAGCGCTTGAAAAACTTCCGGCGGATAAACAAAAGCCCCCGTCCATAATAACGCCTAAGATACACAACAGGGGTAAAGACTCAGGCGATGAAGAGAACGGAAAACTTGAAATAACCGCGCCAAAAGGAAGTTTTCAACTGCCGCCGCTTTCTTTCTTAGACCCGGCTACGGTTAAAAAGGATTCGGTTGACAGCAAGACGCTTCTTGAGAATTCAAAGATACTTGAGCAAAAGCTTAAAGATTTCGGCATAGACGGCCGCGTGCTGGAGGTCAGGCCCGGCCCTGTGGTCACCATGTACGAGTTCGAGCCTGCGCCCGGCATAAAGGTTAATAAAATTACCGCTCTCTCCGACGACCTTGCGCTTGCTTTGAAGGCGATGTCCATAAGGATAATAGCACCGATACCCGGCAAATCAGTAGTAGGCATAGAGGTGCCGAACGCGTCCAAAGAGCCTATAAAACTTCGTGAGATGCTTGAATCCGCGGGTTTTGCCAAGAGTAAATCAAGGCTCACTCTCGCGCTTGGTAAAGACATATCCGGCAACCCGTATACGGCTGACCTTGGAAAGATGCCGCATCTTCTTGTGGCCGGAGCAACTGGCACCGGTAAAAGCGTCTCGGTCAACGCCATGATACTCAGCATACTTTACAAGGCCACGCCCGAGGACGTAAGGCTTTTGATGGTAGACCCGAAAATGCTTGAGCTTTCCGCGTATGAGGGCATACCACACCTTATAACGCCGGTTATTACCGACCCTAAAAAAGCGGCTGGGGCGTTAAAGGGCATTGTCGTTGAAATGGGCAAACGCTACAAGCTCATGGCAATGAAGGGCGCGAAAAACATAGATACCTATAACCGCCAGTTGGAAGCGGCTGATGAGGCGGGTGAAGAGGTTTCAAACGGCCACAGAAGGCTTCCGTATATAGTTGTCATAATAGACGAGCTTGCCGATTTGATGATGACCTCAGGTAAAGACGTGGAGGAGTGCCTTGTGCGTCTTTCACAGATGGCAAGAGCCTCCGGCATACACCTTCTTGTGGCAACGCAAAGGCCGTCGGTTGACGTTGTAACAGGGCTTATAAAGACTAACTTTCCGGCAAGGATAGCGTTTCAGCTTCCGTCAAAGACAGACTCGCGCACTATACTTGACACCGGCGGCGCAGAAACACTTCTTGGCGAAGGCGATATGCTCTTTTTGCCGCCCGGCACGTCAAAGCTTCAGAGGATACACGGCGCCTTTGTTTCAGAGGTTGAAATAAAGAAAGTAACCGAGTTCTGGAAAAAGCAGGGAAGCCCGGCTTACGAAAACGTAATCGTTGAAGAAGGCGAAAAGATGGAAGGCGACGACGAAGACCTCGGCGAAGAGTTTTTAAAGCGTTATGACGAGGCCGTGGCAATGGCCTCTCAGCTTGAAATGATTTCCACGTCATATATTCAGCGCAGGTTCAGAATAGGTTACAACACCGCCGCGCGCATTATAGAAAAGATGGAAAAAGAAGGCATCGTCGGTCCGGCTCAGGGGAGCAGGCCGAGAGAAGTGCTTATGAAAAGGGGTTCATAACGGGAATGATTAAGAGGAAGTCGGCTTTATGTTGTGCGGCCTTTTTAGCGGCGGTTATGTTGTTGGCGCCGTCTGCGACGCTGTGCGCTGAAACCGCGGGCGATATCGTTGAAAAGTTACAGCAAAAATACGAGGGCATAACGTCCGTAGCCGCTGATTTTACTCAGGAGGTTTTTTCAAAGGGTTTTGCAAAGCCTCAGGCGAGCGGCGGCAAGGTTTATTTAAAAAAACCCGGAAAGATGAAGTGGATTTACAGCGAAGGCGCGAAAGACGAGCTTGTAAGCAACGGGGCTGTTGTCTGGTTTTATCAGGGCGACATTAATCAGGTTGTTGAAAGGCCGGTTGACGCGTCCGCCTCCGGTATGTCAACTGACTTTTTATCAGGCGTGGGCAACATAAAGAAAGATTTTACACCGAGGCTTGAAAATGGTAATAGCGCGGTTAAGATTGTTGAGCTTACGCCAATAGCGTCTCAGCAGGGCTTGAAAAGGCTTTTTTTGACGATTGACGCCAAGACAGGCATTGTAATAAAA
>SCQA01000011.1 GCA_004298725.1 bacterium | reverse complement strand
AAACCATACTTACCGGCAATAGGATTTGGATTGATAGAAATAAAGGCGTCGGCGTAATTACCGCTGGCGATGCCATCGGCCTCGGCCTCTCCGGTCCGGCGCTTCGCGCAAGCGGCGTCAAGTGGGACATAAGAAAAGACGAGCCGTACCTTTGCTACGACAGGGTTTATTTTGACGTGCCGACCGGCGAAAACGGCGATTCCTTCGACAGGTACATGGTAAGGGTCAATGAAATGCGCCAATCCACGCGCATAATCGAACAGTGCTTGCGCGATATGCCTGAAGGGCCGATTAACATTGATATGAACGAGATAGTCCCTCCGCCCAAGCCGGATGTTTTTAAAAATATGGAATCGCTCATACATCATTTCAAGTACGTTTCTCACGGTTTTAAAGTTCCAAAGGGCGAGGTTTATTCGGCTATTGAAGCGCCAAAGGGCGAGCTTGGGGTTTATATCGTAAGCGACGGCTCTGAAAAGCCTTACAGGCTGAAGCTCCGCGTGCCGTCGTTTATGAACCTTCAATGTTTGAATCATATGTCAAAGGGCGCGTACTTCGCGGACATAATTTCCGTGCTTTCAAGCCTCGACCCGGTCTTCGGCGAGTGCGATAAATAGAATAGAGGGCTCCTAAAGATTTAAACGGCGGTAAAGGGAACGATGCTAAGCGATAAGGCGAAATCTGAAATAACGGAGTCGTTAAAAAAATACACCAACAAGCGCTCCGCGTGCATGGACGCACTTCGCATTGCGCAGGCTGAGGCGTCAAACAACATCACTAAGGCCGCTATGGAAGAAATTGCCGGAATACTCGGCATGAAGCCTGTGGAAGTAAACGCCGTTGCCACGTTTTACACCATGTATAACGTAAAAAGGCCGGTCGGCGAGTATCACATACAGGTATGCAGAAATATTTCATGCTCGCTTCTCGGAGCTGAACATCTTATAAAGCACATGGAAAACGTTCTTGGCATTAAGACCGGAGCAACTACGCCGGACAACAAGTTCACTCTTAAAACGGTCGAGTGCCTCGGTTCGTGCGGCACAGCCCCGATGATGCAGATTAACGACGATTTCTACGAAAGCCTCACTAAAGAGAAGATAGACGCGATTTTAAAAGATTTAAAGTAAGGCGAGATGGCAGGGTAAGTTGCGCCTCTTTTCTAAGGGATGGCGGAGGGGGATTATTCAATCCCATAGGCGCGGGCGCGGTAGCAGGCCTTTAGACTTATTATAAGATTGCAGAAAACAATAATGTTTATTCGTTAACTGATAACTTGTTCAAGGGCGGGGCGCACCCGCCAATTATACTGATAACGGTTCGTTGATAATGGAAAAGGTTCTTCTTAAAAATATAGATAAGCCCGACGCCTACAAGATTGACAAGTACATCGAGTACGGCGGTTATAAGGCCGTGCGCGAGGCCTTAAAGAGCAACCGCGATCATATCATTCAGGTGGTCAAGGAATCAGGGCTTCGCGGTAGGGGAGGCGCTGGGTTTTCAACCGGCCTTAAGTGGAGCTTTATCCCTAAAGACCCGACCATACAAAAGTACCTCTGTTGCAACGCGGACGAAGGCGAGCCGGGCACGTTCAAGGACAGGGGCATTATGGACAACGACCCGCACCTGCTTCTTGAAGGCATGATGATAGCTTGCTACGCCATAGGCGCGTCAGTTGCTTATATTTACATAAGGGGCGAATTCGCCTTCGGCATCAGAAGGCTTCAGACAGCCATAGACGAAGCGTATTCCAAGGGTTTTCTCGGAAAAAATATCTTCGGGTCCGAGTTTTCTCTTGATATGTATATACACAGCGGATACGGCGCTTATATATGCGGCGAAGAAACGGCCCTTCTTGAATCCATTGAAGGCTACCGCGCGCAACCGAGAAAGAAGCCGCCATTTCCGGCGCTTGCAGGGCTTTACGGAAAGCCGACGGTCATAAATAACGTTGAGACGCTTTCTTGCATACCGGCCATTATTGAAAAAGGGCCCAAGTGGTTCTCATCCATAGGGCCGGAAAAATCTCCGGGGCCGAAGATATTCGGCGTAAGCGGCCATGTTAAAAGGCCAGGGCTTTACGAGCTTCCAATGGGCACTACTTTGAGGGAAATAATATTTGACCATTGCGGCGGCATGTTAAACGATAAGAAGCTGAAGGCCGTAATACCCGGCGGCGTTAGCGCCCCGATGCTTATTGCCAAAGACCTTGACACCCCGATGGACTTCGACTCCGTGGCGGCCAAAGGCTCCATGCTCGGCTCCGGCGCGGTAATAGTCATGGACGAAACCACATGCATGGTCAAGATGGCTTACATCATAAACAGGTTTTTCAGCCATGAATCCTGCGGCAAATGCACGCCTTGCAGGGAAGGCACGGCGTGGCTTACCAATATTTTAAAACGGCTTGAACACGGCGAAGGTAATGACGGCGATGTTGAGCTTTTAGAGAGCGTCGGCACCAACATATTCGGCAGGACGTTTTGCCCGCTCGGCGACGGCGCCGTGATGGCATTAAGAGGCACGCTTAAATATTTTAAAGATGAATTCGTCTATCATGTAAAGAATAAAAGATGCATGGTCGGGTAGAGGCTGGTTTTATGAACCGGGGTTAAGACTGGGGCGGAAGAAGTTTACTGAGCTTTTGCGGTTTTTGGAAGGGCATGGTTTTAAAGTTATTAAAGAAAAAGGTTCTATCAGATATTATGGAAAGAGGGTTGCCTGTGCCTCCCAAGAGCGGCAACCCGACGATAGTAATACAGAACGAAGAAAAAACAGCGGCATAAAAGAAGATTATTATGGCTACGGTAAAGATAAACGGCAAAGAGATAACGGTAGAAGAAGGCACGCTGATTCTCGACGCGGCGCGCGACGCGGGTTACGAGATACCTACGTTCTGCTATCAGGCCGACCTTGTCGGCATAGGCTCGTGCAGAATGTGCCTTGTGGAAATTGAGGGGCAGAAGAAGCTTCAGCCGTCGTGCGTAACGCCTGTGCTTCAAGGCATGAGCATACTTACCGAGACGCCTACGGTAATGAGCGCGCGCGCTTCGATGCTGGAGTTTCTTCTTGCTAACCACGCGCTTGATTGCCCTGTGTGCGACAAAGGGGGCGAGTGCGAACTGCAGGACGCGGTTCATAAATACGGCCCTCATAAAGGAAGGCATACCGAGAAGAAGTTTAAGTTCCATGAGAAGGACTACGTATTAAGCCCGGTTATAATAAAAAATTCAAACAGGTGCGTTCAGTGTTTGAAGTGCGTTCGCGTGTGCCGGGAAGTCGTAGGCGCTAACGTGTTAAACGGCCTGAACAGGGGCGATCATCAGGAAGCGACGTCTTTTTTAAAGACGTTTCTTGACTGCGACCAAGACGGCAACTGCATAGAGGTTTGCCCGGTGGGCTGTTTCATGCGGCTTCCGTACAGGTATAAGGTAAGGCCGTGGGATTTAAAATCAGCGGATACCATATGCCCGTACTGCGCTACCGGTTGCAGGATGGTCATTGAGGCAAGGGACGGTCAGGTTGTGCGCGCGAGAGCACAGCTTGGCGTCGGCATAAACAGTGAAACGCTCTGCGCGCGGGGCAGGTTCGGTTTTGATTTCATAAACAGCCCGGCAAGAATAACCGCGCCCATGATTAGAAAGTTCGGTTCGCTTGAACCGGTTTCATGGGAAGAGGCCCTAACGGCGGTAAAAGAAAACCTTGGCGCTATACCCGGCAAGAAAATCGGGTTAGTAGCGTCGCCGCGCTTGACTAACGAAGAGCTTTATATGTTCCAGAAGCTTGCGCGCATGGTGCTTGGCAGTCCTAATATCGATTCAAGTTTTCGCTGGTCGCCGGAGGCGGTTGAGTCCTTTATATCGGTTACGGATATGCCTTTTGGCGGCGTTTCGGTCTTTGATTGCGTTAATGCCGGCACGCTTTTAATAATCGGCGGAAATTTGACCGAAGAAAATCCGGTTACTGATTATATTGTCAGGCGCGTAAGCGCGCAGCGGCGCATGAACGTCATTATAGCTTCGGTAAGAGGCATGAGGCTGGATTCATCCGCCAACGTTTCGGTAAGGCACCTGCCCGGCGCTGAAGGGGCGCTTCTCGGAGCGGTTACCGCGGCGCTTGCCAACCAAACTGACGACGCGCTTTTGAAGATTGCCGGCGTAACAACGGACGAGGTAAACGCCATGGCAAAAAGCATGAAAGCGTCGGAGTCCGTAGCCATAATGGCTGGGGCCGATTTTTTAAGGTTTCCGCACGGCATAGCCGGGCTTGGCGCTCTTAAAGAGGCTTTGAAAAAATCAGGCAAGAAAGTGATGATAATGCCCGCGCTTGACAGAGCCAACCAGAGGGGTGCGTGGGAAATGGGCGTACACCCGGGGCTTGCGCCCGGGTATCGTAAGGCTGAGGAAAAAGGGCTTGGCTCTGATGAAATGCTTAAAGGGGCCATTACCGGCGATATTGAAGCGCTTTACTTTAACGGAGCGGACGTTATATCCGGTTGCGGCGATGAGAGAGAGGCAAGGGAGGCGCTTTCAAAGGTCAAGTTCCTTGTTGTGCAGGATTCATTTATGACGGAAACGGCAAAGCTCGCGCACGTTGTTCTGCCTTCCTCAACTTTCGCTGAAAACGACGGAACGCTTACCAACCAAGAGGGCAGAGTTCAGCTTATAAAAAGGTTGTTGCCGCCGTCGGCGGGCAAGAGCGGCGTAGGCGTAATAGGCAACGTCGGCAGGGCGTTTATAAGCTCATTTGGCCCCAAGGGCG
>SCQA01000082.1 GCA_004298725.1 bacterium | reverse complement strand
TTCATTTTAAAGATGGAGCTAAAACTTGATAGGATATTTAAAACCAAGTCAAGAGGAAGACCGAGGAAGGAAAAATGAAATTATGAAATTAAATGGGATGTGTCCCTAATTATTCCTTTTAAAGATGGAGCTAAAACTTGATAGGATATTTAAAACCAAGTCAAGAGGAAGACCGAGGAAGGAAAAATGAAATTAAATGGGATGTGTCCCTAATTGGAGCTAAAACTTGATAGGATATTTAAAACCAAGTCAAGAGGAAGACCGAGGAAGGAAAAATGAAATTAAATGGGATGTGTCCCTAATTATTCCAAACCAAGTCAAGAGGAAGACCGAGGAAGGAAAAATGAAATTATGAAATTAAATGGGATGTGTCCCTAATTATTCCCCCTAATTATTCCCAAATTAAATGGGATGTGTCCCTAATTATTCCATGTATACTGTTAATGGAAAAATTGACTGCAGGATTTCACCTACTGGTTTTGGAGCTAACACCGTTTACCGCCTCCTTCTATCTTACTCTGGACGGACTGATTATTTGAGATTTCTGCCCATGGTCATGTTTATCGAATTCGGTTCTAACTAAATATCGACTTGAGGAGAGGCCGGTAATGCGCTTTAAGTGCTGAGCCGTGCTTCCACGATCATCTGGTTAAACTTCTCAATCTGCATGCCAGGGGCTGGCATCATATGTAACAACCTCAAGCGGCGTTCTGAGAAATACCGGATTACCCGCTGGTCGTTCAGCCCTAATAACGCCTTTTGTATCTCCTCCGGGAGCTTCAGAAGTCCCATAGTCTGACAAACCCTCGCTCTTGTAATCCCGAGTTCTCTTGCCACGTCTGCCTGTGAGTTTATGAATGGGTCGGAAAGGAGCCTCTCGTAGCGCCTTGCTTCGTGGATAGGGCATTCGTAGGTCTTTTGAGGCTTAACGGGCGGGTTTCCGATGCCAATGAACCGTCATCGGTCTCTTGTCTCTTGGTAGATTTCAAATTCCTGCCACCATGTCGGGGGTTCGAATCCCTCCTTGGGAGCCAGAGTTATAAAGGGGTTTGAGCGTTACCGCTCAAACCCCTTTTGTTTTTGTTTAACGTGACCAAATCGTGACCAGCATCGAGCATTGCGACGGCTTTAACCATGTGCGATGGCGCAAGGTGAGCATAACGCAATGTCATTGTCAGTGTCTTGTGCCCGAGCAGTCGGCTAACGGTGGTAATATCTGCTTCCATATGAGATACTCGCAATACGTCAATCCGTATCTCAAACTGAATTAATCAGAGGCTTCTTGAAATATCCGCATATTTGACCCTTGCCAGTTATGCAAAGGTCTCTATCTGTAGTAGCCAAGCTCCACTGCTTTCTTTTCGGCAGTAGCGGCATATTCAGCATTGCCCATGCTCATGAAAGCTTGCCCGAGGTAATGATACGCCTCTCCGAACCCCGGGTTCAAGCGTATTGCGGTCAGAAGGTCTTCTTTTGCCAGAGCGTTCTCTTTGAGCCTCAGATAGGCTATTCCCCTGTTGACGTATGCTTCAGGGTAAGTCTGCTTGAGTTTGATCGAGACGTTGTAATCCTCGATAGCTTCTCTGAATTTCCCTGCTTCGGCCCACGCTGAGCCGCGGTTATTGTAGCCTTTATAAAAATCCGGAAAATTTTCTATCTCGCGGCTCCAGAGCGCGATTGAATCCTTCCAGACGGCCTGTTGTTTAACGGTCAAGATTGACAGCGCCGCTGAAATAATAAGCACGCAGACAAAGGCCGGGGCTACGAGTTTTTCTTTGGCTTTTAGCGCGGCCATCAAACCTGCTCCGGCCAGCAAAAAAAGCCCCGTACTCGGCAGATACATGTACCGGTCGGCGGCCGCCTGCCCTCCTACTTGAATTATACCTATGACAGGTATGAGCGTGACTATGAAGTAACTCCATACCGCAATAAAGATACTCTTTTTTCTGAACATTATCAGGGCATAGAGCGTTATGGCAAGTATTATGGCGATGGAGGGCAGGCTCCCGAGGCCAAAGTAGTCGGTATTCGCACTTATAGGATAGTAAGGTGACAAGCCCATAGGCAATATCGTCTTGTAGAGGTAGAAGATTACAGCGCGAGCGGAGAACCACAAGCGCCACGTTAATGGAAATAACTCGATTGACGCCACGGCCCCGCCACTCTTCTGCGCCCATATCGTCAGTAAACCGGAACAGAGACTTAAAAAAAAGAACGGTATCTTTTCAGGCAGTAACTTTTTCAAGTCGCTGAAATGTTTAATTCTCTCAAGCGGGTAAAAATCGGCTATAAGGAGAACTATAGGCAGAGATACCGCCATGGGTTTGCTCATTAGGGCAAGCGCGAAGAGGACAAGAGAGGCCGTGTATTTAAATGCCTTTGCGCCAGAAGAGGCGGCGGCAAAAAAGATATAAGCTATGAGGCTTGAGAAAAAGAAAAAACCGCACAGCACGTCTTTTCTTTCGGCTATCCACGAGACGCTCTCTACGTGGAGGGGATGAAGGCCGAAAAGGAGCGCAACAAATGCGCTTGCCATAGCTTTGTAGCGAGCCCCCCGTGTTGCGTTAAAAAGTATTGAGGCGAGGATAAAAACCAAGAGAGTGTTCAACGAGTGAAGAATATTGTTCTCAAGGTGGAACCAGAACGCGTTAAGCCCCCAGAGTTTGTAGTCAATGGCGTAAGAAATTACCGTTAGCGGGTGCCAGTTGCTCGCTACCGCTTCTGTGAAGGCTTTTGTCAGGGAGAACGCGGTTATGTGAGTATCTTCATAATAGAGAAAGTCATCAAAGTTTAAAAAGCCGCCCTTGAGAGACGGGATATAAATTAAAAAAGTTATTGACGCTGTAATGACGGCAGGCAAAAACCATTTCAGGAATTTTCCACAACGCATCTTTTGCTCCATCAGCTTTTTTCCCCCGGCATTGTTCAGGCGTTTTTTGACCGTTGTTGGACTAACGCAACGTCGCAGGCGGGGTATGGTATTTTTATTTTGATATAGACGCCAGCCGCCCGTAATTGCCGAACGTTCCACAAATTATATCATTAGTAGCCATAATTTATGGCCGGAATGTTAACGATTCAGGCAAGGATTGTCAAGGCAATGACTAATAATGGGTTGCTATGGATATTGCACTATTTTACATGCAAAAAACAAGGAGCCGCTACCCATTGCCTCGTGATACGAAATATTTGACGTTACAGACTTTATAGTATGTCATTGTGCAAGCGCTCGCCCTTTATAAGATTAACAGTTTTTTAAAACAATCATTTACCTTATTTTAATCTTCGTGTCGCATAATATATTTAAGTTAGTTGCTTTAGCGGTTCTTTTATAATTAAGGTTTTCTCCTTTTGGTTGCGCCGCTTAACAACGGCGTAAAAGGTTTTCTTCTCTCGCCTGCCATGGGCGATGGCCGGGTAGAGAAGAAAACCTAATTTATTACTGAATGACAGGAAAAATATTATTGCAAAACTGAGTCTGCCCATTCGTAGGATTAGCAGGGCTTGCAAGGCGCATAATACAGACCTCTTTTGACTGAAACGGGTATTTGTTGTAAACTCCATTAAATGCGTTATTATCCGGTATCCCTTGACATAAACTGCAGGGCGTGCGTTGTTGTAGGCGGCGGCGCAGTTGCAATAAGAAAGGTTAATAGCCTTTTAAAAGCCGGCGCGCTTGTAACGGTAATAACCCCGGAGGCCGCTAAAGGTCTGATTGCCCTTGCCATAAAGGGTAAAATAAACCTTATAAAACGCGGCTATAAAAAGGGTGATTTAAAAGGGGCTTATCTTGTAGTCTCCGCCACAGGCGAACAGGCAACAAACAAAGCGGTATTTGAAGAGGCTAAAAAACGGAACGCGCTTATAAACGTTGTTGACGCCCCGGACCTTTGCACGTTTATTGTGCCTTCGGTGGTGGACAAAGGCTCTCTTACAATTGCCGTGTCAACATCAGGTAAAAGCCCGCTGTTTGCCAAGGCGTTAAGAGAAGAGCTTGAGAAGAAGTTCGGCAGGGAATATGCAGTGTTTACGGAGCTTCTTGGCGCGGTAAGAAGCAAGCTGTTGAAAGAAGGGTTGGATTATGATAAAAAAGAACGAGTTATCAATAGGTTAATAAAATCACCGGTGCTTGGGTTTTTAAAACGGGGCGATACTTGCGCGGTAGAGAAGTTTTTAAACGTCATTTTCGGCAAAGGCGTTACGCTCAAAAAACTTGGCGTAAGCGTTAAAGGCAAGGCGTAGACCGGCCGGTTTTTTAACTATATTAAGGAGTTCATGAGCCACTTTTTTTTATACATAACGGCGGCGCTTTACGCCATTGCAACGGTTATTTACACCGCGTACCTTTTTACGCGAAAGGACGGCACGGTAATCGTCGCGAGAAATATCTTTCTGGCGGCCTTTGCCTCGCATACGGTTACGTTCATAAGCAGGTGGTTTGAAGCGGGCAGGACGCCGGCAACGAGCCTGCACGAGTCGCTGACCTTTTTTTCGTGGCTTGTGGCGCTTTTGTACGTGGCAATACTTTTAAAATACAAGCAAAAGGCGCTTGGCGCGTTCGTAACGCCGTTTGTGCTTTTTTTGCTTATAACGGCGTCGTTTCTGCCGAGGGAAATTATACCTTTGCCGCCGGTGCTTGAGAGTTTTTGGCTTCCGGTGCATGTGGCGCTTGCTTTTCTCGGCAACGCCTTTTTCGCCGTGGCGTTCTTTCTTGGCATAATGTACGTAATACAAGAGCGTTATCTTAAAAGCAGGAAGTTAAGGGGGCTGTACTTTGTGCTTCCCTCGCTTGACATGATAGACGAGCTTAATTACAAGTGCCTTCAGTACGGCTTCGCGCTTCTTACTATAGTTATAATAACCGGCGCTGTATGGTCAGAGCACGCGCTTGGCAGTTTCTGGCTCTGGCGGCCCCGTCAGATTTGGTCTTTAATAACATGGTTTCTTTACGCGGCGCTTCTGCACGGAAGAATAACTTCCGGTTGGAGAGGCAAAAAGGCCGCGATATTATCCGGTGTGGCCTTTATCGTGCTCCTCGGTTCCTTCATCCTGATAAACCTCGTGGCGGGCGGAGCGCATGGGCTTTCAAGGTAGAGGACAGTAAGCTATGAATATAGTAATAGTAGGGCTTAATTATAAAACGGCGCCAGTTGAAATCAGAGAGAAGCTCTCTTTCCCGGCGCAGTACATTGAAGAACCTCTTAAAAGGCTTATTTCCAACTACGGCCTTAACGAGGGCGTTATCCTCTCCACCTGCAACAGGGTGGAGGTTCTCGGCATTACGCCGGACATGGAAAAAGGCGTCTGGCAGATTAAGAGATTTTTGTCCGACTACCATAACATCGCCCTTGAAACGCTTGACGAACATTTATACGACCGCGCCGGCGAGGACGCCGTAAAGCACCTTTTACGGGTTGCCGCCGGCCTTGATTCAATGATAATGGGCGAGCCGCAAATCCTTGGGCAGGTGAAAGACTCTTACGGTTACGCGGTTGAATACAATACGGCCGGTGTCGTGGTCAATAAGCTCTATCATAAAGTATTTCAGGTTTCCAAGCGCATAAGGACTGAAACGAAGATAGGGCAGGCCGCGGTGTCAATAAGTTTCGCGGCGGTGGAGCTTGCAAAAAAGATATTCGGCGATTTAAAAGGCAAGACGGTCATGCTCGTGGGCGCCGGAGAGATGGCCGAGCTTGCGGCAAGGCACCTTATGGGAAGCGGCGTAAAAGAGCTTCTTGTGGCTAACAGGACGTATGAAAAGGCCGTTGAGTTCGTAAAGAGTTTTTGCGGCACGGCAATAATGTTCCGCGAGTACCAGCATTATCTTAAAAACGCCGATATAGTCATAGCGTCAACGGGCGCGTCCACGTTCATAATAAAGCCTGAACAGATAAAAGACGCGATGAAGGAGAGAAAGTTCAAGCCGATGTTCTTCATTGACATTTCTGTTCCGAGAAATATAGACCCGCTTGTCAATGAAATAGACAACGCGTATGTTTACGACATTGATGATTTGCAGGGCGTGGTTGCCGCTAACCTTGACGAGAGAAAGAGCGAGGCCGTTAGCGCCGAGAAGATAATAGATGAAGAGATAGAGAAGTTTTACCGCTGGTCAAAGTCGCTTGACGTCGTGCCCACTATTATCGCTCTCAGGCAATACTGCGACGAAATAAGAAAGGCCGAGGTGGCGAAGGCAACGCAGTCTTTGGCCGGGCTTTCCGAAAAAGACAAGAAAGTGCTTGACGCCATGACCTCTTCCATAGTTAATAAGATACTGCATAACCCAATAGTGCATTTGAAAAAGGATTCAAGCAAGGTTGAAGGCGACCTTTACATAGACACCGTAAGAAAGATATTCGAGCTTGAAGCAAGGACCGAGGCGCTTAACAAGGCCAATGGGGATAAGGATTAGGGAAGATCAGTGCCGCCCCATTTAAGAAAGCGGGTAGCGTTGCAAGGCGGGCTGTGTGCGCCAATCAATCTGATAACCCCACCCGGCCTTCCCTTAATTTAAGGTGAGGTGAAAACCCCCTCTTAAACATTGGGGAGTTGGATGTTTATAATCGGTCGGACGAATTAATCAGGGCTTTCTTAGCCGACGTTAAAATACACTTTAAGGGCATCAGTCAATGAAAAAAAAGAAGATAACAATAGGCACGCGCGCAAGCAAGCTCGCGCTCTGGCAGGCTAACTGGGTAAAGTCCGAGCTTGAAAAAAAATATAAAGACATCGAAGTGTCCCTTGAAAAGATAAAGACCACCGGCGATAAAATATTAGACGTGCCGCTGGCAAAGGTGGGTGGCAAAGGGCTTTTTGTAAAGGAAATAGAAGAAGCGCTCCTCGACGGCAGGGTTGACCTTGCCGTGCATTCCATGAAAGACGTGCCAACGGCATTCCCTGACGGGCTTCATCTCAGGGCTATTACAAAGAGGGAAGACCCGCGCGACGCAGTATTTTCAAGAGGAGGCGTAAAGCTTCTTGACCTGCCAAAAGGCGCCAAGATTGGCACGTCAAGCCTCAGGCGGCAGTCACAGCTTTTGCATCTGAGGCCTGACTTTGAAATGCTCCACCTGAGAGGCAACCTTGAAACGCGCCTTAAAAAGCTCGATGAAGGCCGTTACGACGCCATAATACTTGCAAGCGCCGGCGTTAACAGACTTGGCATGGCGGATAAGATAACCGAGCTTTTGCCGGTTGACGTAAGCCTTCCGGCGATTGGGCAGGGCGCTCTTGGCATTGAGACGAAAATAGATGACGAATACACCAATAACCTTGTCGCGTTTTTCGACCACGCGGACACGTCGTGCGCGGTGCGCGCGGAAAGGGCGCTTTTAAAAAGGCTTGAAGGCGGCTGTCAGGTGCCCATCGCCGCATACGGTACCCTGTCCGGCGATACGCTAAAGCTTAGCGGCCTTGTGGCGTCAACTGACGGCAGGACATTCATAAGAGACGTCATCTCCGGGCCGCGAAGCGAGGCTATCGAGCTTGGCGTGGCGCTTGCCGAGAAGCTTTTGAAGAAGGGTGCGTGGGATATACTTAAAGACTTATACGAAGGTAAACCGCACGGGTAGGGTAAGTAAACGCGAGCGCGTAACGAATTTTATAACGCTTCCTTTTTACCTCGTTGTAGCCAATGCTGATTTCGGGCATTAAGAGCGCTTTTGGTTTTTTGCTTGCTGTTTGTATAAAGAGTTCTGTGAGTTACTCATGGTGAAATGTCTTAGTTGTTGCGCTCGAATTTAGCGTTATTTTACCCGCGAAACTCTGCCGTGAAAAAATATTTTAATAACCGCATTTTTTCTCTTGACATATTTTTTGATTAGAGTATTATGTAGAACTCGCCGCACGAATATGCAGGCGCAGTGAGGGACCCAAAAGCCCTTGACACAATCAGCGTCGGCATGTTACCGTATCTGTGCGATGAACTGCTCTTTGAAAACTAAATAGCAAGCATAAGTCAAACCTGTCAAACCTTTTACAATTCTGTAAATTTAAACTGGAGAGTTTGATCATGGCTCAGAACGAACGCTAGCGGCGCGCTTAACACATGCAAGTCGAACGAGAAAGCGGGGGCAACTCCGTTAGTAAAGTGGCGCACGGGTGAGTAACGCGTGGGTAATCTCCCCTCAAAATCGGAATAACATGCCGAAAGGCGTGCTAATACCGGGTAAGACTACGGGACGCATGTTCCGCAGTTAAAGGCGGGCCAGCAATGGTCTGTCGATTGAGGATGAGCCCGCGTCCCATCAGCTTGTTGGCGAGGTAACGGCTCACCAAGGCTAAGACGGGTAGCTGGTCTGAGAGGACGATCAGCCACACTGGCACTGAAACACGGGCCAGACTCCTACGGGAGGCAGCAGTGGGGAATTTTGCGCAATGGGCGAAAGCCTGACGCAGCGACGCCGCGTGAGGGAAGAAGGTTTTCGGATCGTAAACCTCTGTCGGAAGGGGAAGAAACTCTTTGCGGCTCATACCCGCAGAGATTGACGGTACCCTTTAAGGAAGCATCGGCTAACTACGTGCCAGCAGCCGCGGTAATACGTAGGATGCTAGCGTTGTTCGGAATTACTGGGTGTAAAGGGCGTGTAGGCGGCTTGGTAAGTCATTGGTGAAAGCCCCCGGCTTAACCGGGGAAATGCCCATGATACTGCTGAGCTAGAGTACTGGAGAGGGAAGTGGAATTCCTGGTGTAGCGGTGAAATGCGTAGATATCAGGAGGAACATCGGTGGCGAAGGCGGCTTCCTGGACAGATACTGACGCTGAGGCGCGAAAGCATGGGTAGCAAACAGGATTAGATACCCTGGTAGTCCATGCCCTAAACGATGGGCACTAGGTGTGAGGACGCTTTAATGTCTTCGTGCCGAAGTCAACGCATTAAGTGCCCCACCTGGGAAGTACGGCCGCAAGGTTGAAACTCAAATGAATTGACGGGGGCCCGCACAAGCGGTGGAGCATGTGGTTTAATTCGACGCAACGCGAAGAACCTTACC